>NZ_DBHIEQ010000018.1:34977-60157 GCF_057250505.1 Lachnoanaerobaculum sp.
CCTTTTTTTATCTTCTTTTGTAATACGTTCAATATCCAGCCTGGTAATTGCAAACTGTAAATCCGGTTCAGCGACATATAAAAAATTCTCATTCTTATACTTTATAAGTCTATCTGTCAAATCAGGTAAAGATATGCTTAGGTCCTCATAGCTCGGTGTACTTAATATACATGGCCATTTATCTATCGACTCAAATAATACTACTCTTCTTGTATAAACTAATCCGCTATACCTGATTTTTAAGACTTCCTTCTCACCGTTCCATTCATTCGTCTTACTGTCCGGACATACATTATTCTCAATATTTTTTGCCCATCTTCCAAGTGCCCACATACCGCTTGAATCATTTATTGTAATTCCTGACAGACTTATTTTTGCTTCATCAGGATTTTTATGTGCAATATTATTTGCCATTGCAATAAATCTCTCGAAAGCCACATCGTCAATATATTCTTTTCTGTCCGAAATCTCTGCCAACAGATCAGTCAGATTTTCCGGCGAAACTTCTACTATTTCAAACCTTGGCACTTCCCAAAGTTTAGGTGTTTCTCTCCAAAGCCCTTGCAATTCTTCTTTTACATCTTCATTTTCTATCTCCAGTCCCCAAGCCTTTTCAATACTTCCCGCAAGCTTTGCTATACTTTTATCCTCATCCTGCTTATAAAGTAGAAGCCATTCTTCATACTCTTTTACCGACTTAGGCTTTTCCCTTTTTAAAACAGTGTTTAAAATCAGTTTCTTTATTTTTTTCACCTTTGCCGAACTGCAGGAGATAAGTATTGTATATAACCAATCTTCAGTAGCACTCTCTATAAGTACAGGAGCAAATCTCTCCATCAAAGCCGTTTCTCCGAGTCCAAGCAGTGGAATAATTGTTTCTACTCTTGCTTTTATCTCTTCATCTGTAATTCCGATTTGTTCCAATACATTTACATATTCTTTTCTGTCTCCCGGCCTTTGTGCAATGCTAAGTCCGTAAAACACCTGCTCCACAGCAGTATCTTTTGTAATGAGATTATTTTGTACACCCCATATAATTATCTTTGAAAAAGGTCCGGTTGCAGGCACATTCAAGGCAACGCCTACTTCTATATGCTCATTAAATCTTCTTAAAATTTCACTCTTTTCAATTACAAACTTCTCATCAAAATTGTAGTCTTTTCTTTTTGATGTCAGAAGAATTGCCGCTGCAGCTGCCCAGTCCTTCATATACTCCACAGACTCGGGAATTTCAAGATTCATTTCATGAACAAGTTTTAATGCCAACATTCCAAGCACTGACAGGGAATGCTCCCATATTCTCCTGTTTGATGCACAGGCGGCTTGTATAAAGTTCATTGCAAAAGTCTCACCTCTATCCTCAATAGCCTTTAGTGCAACTTCACTGCTTCTTCTAAGAATATTTGCAGCTCGCTTGGCATCCACTCCCACTCTTATAGCAAAGATTGCAAGCTTTTCAAGATTTACATCCACCACAGAAACAAATCCATATGTATTATCTGATAATTGTTTTATCTCTGTCCAGTCTCCGGATTTCAATCCTTCCCTTGCCTCTTTTTGCTCTTCTTTGTTTCCTATTCCAAGATTTAAAATATCATCAAAATCTGTCTCTTCATAGCCGAGAGAACGATATATTTCTGCCGCTTTTTCTAATTTACTTGCCATACTATACTCCTTTTTTCAGTTTTACCGCCAAAATATGCTTGCATGGTCCTCTACTGTTTTGATGTTTCAGATACCATGTACAGGTGCATTTTGCATTTTCCAAATTTTCATCTGTAGGATAAATAACTCTATACTTAGTTTCTCCCGATCTTACATGCCATATATTATCTTCAATATACTCGGTATCTTCCAGCAGTTTTTTTGCTCCTACAAGCCTGGGATTATCCTTTAAAACTCTATCAGGATCATCAGGCAATTCCCTATGGAAAAATGCTCTATCTCTGATATCAAACCCAAGCTTCCCTGAAACGGCAAGCAGCTCCATTGCATCATTCGTATCATTTTTTACTATTCCGATTGATTTTGATATTTTATCAATATCAAGTCTTGATTCAAAGTTTAATATATTATCAATTTTATCCGCACATTCAAGTATTTTAGGAGTTGAAAGCGAATCAAGTAATGCTCCCTCGCCTGAATACCCTTCATAGCTCTTTGCCGTCAAACTAAGCGTAATATTTGCGCCTGTCATACATACTTCAATCATCATCTGCCCCGGCTCATCATTCTCAGGTGCGTAAAAAAAGATCGAGTTTACATTGCTCATCACTTTTTTAAGTGCACTAAGTCTGTGAATACTGCTGATATATACACTGTTTTTTTCTTCTCTTGATTTTAACATCACGCCTGTCTTTGTAGGTGTAAGCCATCCTGATTTTTCCTTCCCTGTAACAGGAGGTAACATTGCAATAAATGACTTTGCCTGCATTCCCTCTACATGGAACTTGTATTTCATATTTTGGTGCAGCATAGCACAATTTCCAAGTGCTCTTATCCATCTGTCAGGCATCTTTACAGGCCTTTGAGTAACTATGTCTGTAAGCAAACTTCCATTATCAAGATTTTTACTGTGCAAGGTCTTAAGTCCTTCATCTCCTATCCTAAACTTCAACCTGTCTCCCTGTCTTATATTAAGAAGAGACTTTCGTAAATTGTTGCCTATATCCACATTTGTAGTACCATAAAGTATGTCACCGTCCAAAGCACTTTGGAATACATCCATTCTTGCATAAACACCGTTGCAAGCCGAGAAGCATTCTGCCCTCAGTCTGTCACCCTGGGCGGAAAGGATAGGGTCTCTTTGGTCCACCGGTACGTATTTAAAGTATCTTGTACTGACAATATCTGCCAGCACAAGCAGTCCTCCTGAAATAATTGTCGGATTAATGATTTCTCCATTGAAAAATAAAGGATCATTCTCTATACCGTTTGGGGTAAGTGCAGGTGCTATAGATAAGCTCAAGTTTCCGTCAAAAAGGGTTGATGCTGTTTTAAATTCTCTCATTATATCCCCCTGAAATTTGTATACTAAAAGGGCAGTCCTATGTAGGATCGCCCTTTTATTTTAGCATATAATATAGTTTTTTAGTACAGCTTAGCTCCTGCCGGTATATGATTATCTACCATGACAAGGTGAAGCTCTTCGCCCTCACCCTCTTTAAGCTCATTTACAGCACTTAAGAGCATACCGCATGATTCGATTCCCATCATTGCTCTTGGCGGAAGGTTTGTTATGGCTATAAGCGTCTTTCCGACAAGCTCCTCAGGCTCATAGAACTCATGTATACCTGAAAGAATTGTTCTGTCCTTGCCTGTTCCGTCATCAAGAGTGAACTGTAAAAGCTTCTTGCTCTTTGGAACTGCAACACAGTTCTTTACCTTTACCGCTCTGAAGTCTGATTTTGAGAATGTCTCAAAGTCTACACTCTCTTCAAATAACGGCTCAATCTTTACATTTGAGAAATCTATCTTCTCATTCGGTGTAAAGAAGCCTGTATTTGAATCCGCAGACTCTTCATTTCCTGCATTAGCCGGCTTGTCAATACTCTTCATTGTAGGAAAAACTGCTAACTACTATGTCGATATAATGCATTATTGTGCACTGTAAAAAAACAATATATCAGCTTATT
The DNA here is from genome assembly GCF_057250505.1 of Lachnoanaerobaculum sp. NCBI lineage: Bacteria > Bacillati > Bacillota > Clostridia > Lachnospirales > Lachnospiraceae > Lachnoanaerobaculum > Lachnoanaerobaculum sp. The sequence goes on from NZ_DBHIEQ010000018.1 coordinate 38,613, forward strand.
TTCCGTTACCATGCATTATCATGTACTATTCATTTGAGAATATGTGGTACATATATGGTACTAATCAAGTTTTTGTGGTACTTGGGAGTCTCTCAAAGAACTCTTCCTAAATAACATCCTGATTATTTAACTGTTCAAATATATCTTTCTTTTTATTTTCTGATACTTCTGCATATATACCCAATGTTGTCTGGATATCCTTATGTCCCATCACTGACTGAATCACTTTGGCATTGGTTCCATTTTCACAAAGCCTTGTGCAAAAGGTATGTCTTGTGATGTGACAACTAAAATTTGGAATTATGACCGGCTCTCTGCCTTCTCTTTTTGCATCCACTATCTCCTTTGAGTTATGATCTGATACTATGCGTTTAATAACTTTATTAACACTGGCAGGATTTTGTAGCCCTCCAAATCTGTTACAGAAAATGAAATTTTTCATCCCTCCAAGTTCTACCAAACAATGATAACCATACTCTCTCTGATTTTGCTTTTCCAGTTCAAGTGCATCCTTAACTTTCTTTAGCATCGGAATCTTTCTTATTCCCGCCTCTGTCTTTGGAAGGGCAAGCTCGTATTCACACCTATAGTTCTTGTCAGATCTGGGATAATATGTCACATCATGATCAATTGTAATTATCCCTTTTTCAAAGTCAACATCATCCCAACGCAGACCTATAATCTCGCTTATTCGGCAACCGGTGCCAAACATCACAATAAACAGCGGCTTCCAACTAAGATTTTTCTTGAGTTCAAGACTTTCAAGAAAGGCTCGTTCTTCCTCAATCGTTAGTGCATGTCTTATACCTATGTTCCCATCCCACTTTTTCTTGACTTCAGCCATAGCTCCATCTGCCGGATTGTTACGGATAACATTATCCCTAACTGCCAGCTGAAAAGTTGGTCGCAATACTGTATTAACAGAATCCACTGTACCAATTGATAACCCCTTACCAAGTAAGGCATTGTAAAACAGCAACACATCAGAATATTTGACCTCTGAAAGCTTCTTCTTACCGAATCCATCTTTTACATATCGATCATAGATATACAAATAATTGGTCTTTGTTGAGCTGCGAAGTTCTGTTTTAGTGGCAATATAACGATGAAATGCATAATTTACGTCCGCATTGCCCTGAACATAAATATCAAGTCCGTCAAGTTGATCTCGTTGGAGTTGCTTCTCCTTATCCCGAAGTTCCTCTAAGTTCTTAGCATAAACGCATCTCCTTTTTCCTAGAGAATCTGTGTACGAATATCTGTAAAGCTTCTTATCTTTCTTGTAGTCCTCACCCTTATGTAATACCTTTCCCTTAGTATCTTTGCGTATTCTTGACATAACCCATCTCCTTTCCATTCAGGAAAGAGATTTTGCAAAATTACTGTTGCATAGTTTCAAACAATTGTCTGACACCTTTGCGTATAGCTTCTGTTATGGTCTGGTTGTTTTGGGCTGCACATTTTTTCAACTGCTCATACTCTTCATCAGTAAAGCGGATTGATATCTTGCTTGACTTCGGGTTTTCAGCCTTTGGTCTTCCCATCTTAGCCAAATAAGCCCACCTCCTCTCAACCTACATCCAGTATACTTTTTGTCCTTCAATATGTCAAGTATTTTACCCTACAAATCCCTCAACTGAATATCATGAATTATTAAACCTTATATACTTCTCAACCTTATCAAGTTCAACAAGTGCTATCTTATCCACATGTATAACAGCATCAGCACTGTTTGCAAGCTCCGTAAATTTCCTTTCACTCATGCTATACAATTCTGCACCCTCCTTATAACGAACATATTTTTTTGTTGAATATCTCTGTGTACGGAGAAGAACCATCGAAAAAACATCACTTGGCACATAAAATATCATATTATTGAAAATACATTTGACAAGATTATCATCATCTTTCTCTTTTTTCATAGCCATCGCTCCTACCAAAATATTGTTGCCTTGATAATCAATACATAAAATCACCTCCTTCTTAACTTTCCATATTTTATTAATAAAATATGTATTCATTAACTGATAAATCTTTTTATAAAAATTACTTTGCAGTGATCCCGGGTAAGATCACATTGGAATTCCACCAGCTTCTTCAGCCCCTATCTATTGGGAAGTAACTTTAACTAAGGAACGCATCATCGCCATAGGAACCCCAATCCCATTTTCAGCAACATATACGACGCTCCGCAACTTATATCAGTATTCGCTTTTCTTACTAATTTACATCAAGTTGCATCTTGGCGTACTTACTGTTTGGCTTAACGCTCCGATTGTTCTGCAAAGTAAAACTATATTCAATTTTCAAAGTACTATATATTAACAAGGTAGCTACCCTTACACTGGACTTATTTATCAGTCCGAAAAGCCTATAAAAGACAACATTTCTACTAAACACATAGCTCTTATAGACTTTATGAGAACGACAAATATAAAGGATGTAAGAATGCCGAAAAGCCCTGTTCACTTCTTAAACTTTAAATTTTGTCTGTATTAGCTGCACAAGCATAATCATAACTTCCTGCTTACAGTCCTTGCGACATTCTTCAGGCAGCCATGGTGCCAGATGATAAATAACTTTTTCAATCTTTCCACTGAAGTTTTCTAATATTTTTCCTATGTCTGCCATATTGCCTTTAGTGGCAGATACAATAAGTTCATAGTCAATTCTGTTTATTTCTGCCATTCTTATATTTCCTAACCTTTCTTAATCCCTGATACTTGTAGTCTTTCGCCCTTTTGGGAGTAATTCCAAGAATCTCACCTATCTCTTCATAGTCATAGTCAAAGCCTACTCTAAGTATCAACACCTGTTTTTCTCGTTGTGTAAGTCTGTCAAACAATACTTTTAGAAGATCGCTTTTAATAAGAACCTGTAAATTCATAATTTCATACTTATCTTCAAAATCATGCCTATCTTCAACCGGTATATAATTTATATACTCTCCTTTATACAATGCCTCCAGCGATATACCGCTGTTCCTCAGTTCCTCTGCTGACACTTTTCTGGTAACATTCCTCGCACAGTTCCAAATAGACTGTTCCATGAAGCCTATAAACTCCGCTTCCACACGCTCTTTATTATCTGTAAATTTTTTCAAAGCTTCCACCTTTCTGTGCGGAGCCTTCTAACATTCTTACATTTATAAACTGTGTTTTGATATATCAAAAAATCACGGATAAAATAAAAAATATTATTTTTTTATTAATTTACTTCCTAAAATTTAAAATTCATGCTGACTAACAATCTTTTTCACATCATGTCTTTATTGTATATGCGATACCTGAAATATCCCAACTCCCCATTAAGCTCTTCATCCTACAAAACAGTTTTATACCAACCAAAAAGAGTTTACAAAAACATTGTCTTATCTTTTCTTATTGCCATCAAAATAATCTCCAAACTATGTGGTTATATCTTACACGGTTGTATAATTAATGTTGGGGTTGGGTATTACAAATCTCAACATTTTTTATTATAATAAAAAAACCTCCAAGTCCCCAGTTCAACACAAAAACTATACTTGGAGGAGGTGTCCATATGAACGACCTAAATAAGATTTTAGGCATTTATGATGTAAAAGTCAATGTTAATTGTGTAAAGGACGATGATATCTCGTTTCTGATTACAACCGACCCTAAACCACATAAATGTCCGCGATGCAATAATGCAACTGCTAAGGTACACGATTACAGAATTCAAAAGATTAAAGATATACATTTTCAAAATAAATCTTGTACCTTGCACCTTAAAAAGAGACGTTATCATTGTCCTAACTGTGGCAAACACTTTTATGAATCATATGATTTCGTTTCAAGGTATCTGCATAGAACTCAAAGGCTGACCAAGTTTATTGCTCATTCTTTCTATGACTCGATAAACATTAAGCATGCATCTGTCCGAGCTAATGTCTCTACCCACACTGTATATAAAGTACTTGGCACTCTTAACAATTCATCTGATAGGATTGGAGAAGCTATATCAATAGATGAGTTTAAAGGTAATGTGGGAACTGAAAAGTATCAAACTATCGTTGTCGATCCTATAAAACATAAGGTATTAGATATACTCTACTCAAGAAAGAGTACATGTTTGGTTGAATATTTTAAGTCTCTTGATAAGTCTAAACGTATGAATGTAAAATATTTCTCATGCGATATGAATAAGACTTTCATAGATATGGATAAAACATATTTTCCAAACGCTAAAATAGTTATTGACAGGTACCACTTTATAAGGCAGGTATATTGGGCTCTTGAAAATGTAAGAAAGAATGTGCAAAAGAACATGTCAAAGACTCTTAGAAGGTACTACAAGCGAAGCAGACACATCATAACGACAAGAGAATCAATTCTGTCTGAAGAAAATAATGGAGCACTTAGACTAATGTTAGAGTATTCAGAAGACTTAAGGAAAGCACATTTCATAAAAGAGCTGTTTATCAAGCTACTTGATGAAAAATCATACTCAAAACAACGAGTGCTCCTTCACGAATGGCTGCTTGAGGTAGAAAGTTCCGGTATAAAAGAGTTTAATGCAGCAATCACAGCATTCAGAAATAATTACAAATACATCTTGAATTCACTTAAGTATCGACATATATCAAATGGGCCTACAGAAGGGTTTAATAACAAGATAAAAGTACTTAAAAGAATATCTTATGGTGTACGTAACTTTAAATATTTTAGGAATAGAATTTTAATGGCAACAGCTTAAAAAATGACCGGGGACGAGGTATTTTTGTTGTGCAAAAAATATTTATCAGCTTTTAAATATATTCTGCCCAACAAAATGGTAAGTACAAAAAATTTCAAATATAAAAAGTGGGCTGAAAATCAACCCACCCCAACACTTGACAAAGAACCTATTTTTCTAAACTTTTTATATTCTATTTTACAAACCATGATACCAATATATCTCATAATAGTACCAATTTCCAACTATATGTTCAGTATAGTAATTATAATTTCCCAAATAGCAATTTCCATCTTCGCAAATATCATCCAGCATATCCTCATAGTTTGTAAGTTCAAATAATACAGATGATTTTTAATTGTGGATATACTAGGGTATGTCTTAAAACTATAACAGACTGTACTATTTGCACAGAATAAATATTGCGGCACAGTAAATAAAGGCAAGAAAATATGTTGCCAATTTATCATACCTTGTTGCCAACTTACGGAAATGTTTTATCTTATTGAGAAAATATTCTATCAAATGGCGTTCTATATAAAGCCATTTATCGTATTCCCAATTTTCTTTTGCATTTGATTTTGGTGGAATAGTATAAGAAGCTTTTTGGAAAGTAATATATTCCCTTATTTTTAAACTTCCATATGCTTTGTCAGCAAGGATATTACTGCCTTCAATGTTGACTTTTGACAGTAAATCCAAAGCACAAACACAATCATGTTCGCTTCCGGCAGTCAGTGCAAAATATATGGGATTACCCAAACCGTCAACTATGGCATGAATTTTGGTTGTATTACCTCCACGACTTCTTCCGATATGTTGATTTACTTTGTAATTTACAGCCCATTTTTAGCACCTGCACTGTGCTGATGGGCTTTGACACTCGTAGAGTCAATACTGAGATTTTCATAATCAGCCTCAGCATTCAGAGCATGGAATATGTTAAACGGCGTGTCATCATCACGCCATTTACAAAAGCGACTGTATACTGTTTTCCAAGAACCGAAGCATTCAAGTAAATCACGCAATGCCGAACCGCTTCTTGCAAGCCATAAGATGGCATTAAACATCAGTCTTTTATCTTTAGGCGGACAACCGGTTTTGGTTTTTGGAAATAAATCCTTAATTTGTTCCCATTGCTCATCTGACATTTCATAGCGTTTTTGTCTCATGGCTGTAATCTCCAGTACTTTGTTTTTTATATTTTATCAAAAAATAAGGTATTGTACAATTTTAAGTTTTAAGACACACCCTAGTACCATACTCCACAATAAACTTTACTTTTTTATATCATCCATACTCAGATTATCATTACTTTCCAAAATTATATATCTACCTCCTGCATCTGCATTACAGCTTATAATTAACCCTATTTTGTTATTTGTAAAATAAAAGTCATAATTATGCAAATCATCTTCATCTAAAAAAGGATATTTCAAATACTTATTAAACAAATCCTTCCAGCCTTTCTCATCTACAGGTATATTTTCATCAAGTCCCTTTACAACTGTAAAATTATCTTTTACAAATTTATCTTTCAGTTTTTCTATATCCACTAAATCTTCCAGTTTTATAACCTCACCTGTTTTTAAATCTACATTTAAACAGAAACACATATAATGCGGTCTATTGGCTTCCCTTACTACTACAAATCCATCATATTTTATACTAAGGTAACTTTCATCACTATAAATAATCGAATAATTGCTGCTTACTTCTAGACCATTATGAACAAACATATCGTAGTATGTACCTGTTGATATAAGAAAAATCAGTTTATTAATCTGTTCCTGCTTCTCAACATCCTCCATGCCTAAAACACAAGGGTAATCTATGTCTAAATTCATCGTACTATTTATTAAACTGAATTTTTTTCCCACTATATTGTAACCGGAAGTGGCGTTGTTACTTAAGTTTTCATATCTTATATATGAATTATATAATTCTTCTTTATCTGCATTTTGTTTAACTACATTTACTTTATTACAAGATATGCTTAACCCTATCACCACTGCCAAAATCATAATACACTTAATTTTATTCTTTAATCTTTTCACAGCACTTTTTATATAACTCCTCTCTTCTTTCTATATCGGTCTGTCCACCATTCACAATTTTTGTTACTCTTTTAACAGAGATATCCGGTTCTTCTTTTATTTTAGTATTTATTTTTTTTAGTTCACTCCAATACCAACCGGCAGATTCCCATGGATAATTAATTGCCACATAGCTGTAACCTTTATTTAATATATCATCATCACCTATATATTTTGCAAATTTGTAATAGTTTTCTTTCCATGTCAATTGTATATATCCTGCTCCTCTGTATTTGGCACCATCATTTTTCTTGGCAGGACTTCCATGAACATTGTTCAACTCATCAAAATCTCTTGAACTAAAATATTCTTCAGGAGATGGATAGCCCTTACCATACTTTTCTACTAAAATTTCTCCACAACCACTTTCCACACTACATTGAGCTAAAAAATGTCGTATACTATTGATATTGGTAATATCATATTCTGTCATTGCTGAATTTAATTTAAGAATCATATTATCAGTAATCACGTTTTCACTCCAACCTATATCTATTAAATTTTTCTTTGTAATTATATTTTTAATTTTTCCACAGATTCCATCACTTTTTACATAGTATGATTTTCTTTCCCATTCAATCTCACCTCTGGTAACCATAGCTCCGTCTTTTCCAAGATAATAGCTATTTCCATTTGTTACTATCATTTGAGATACAGCCAATTCCCCACTACTTCTTAAGTAATACCATTTTTTACTTTTTTTATCCTGTACCCATTCAGATCCTGCCATATTACCTTTGCTCTGGAAATAATAAATCTTTCCATCTATAGAACGCCAACCTGTTGACATATAACCCTTAGTATCAAAATAATACCATTTGTCATCTATCTGCTTCCAACCTGTTTGTACCTCTCCATCCTGATTCAGATATTTCCATTTTCCCGTATTTTTATCTTTCACCCAACCTACATATGATACTGCCCCCAATACTATATTCTTAGGCTCCACCTCGGCTTGAGCCGCTCCTGTATGTACTCCTGATATTCCTCCCCCATATAAACTATCTGCAAATAAAGTATTAACATCTCCATTTTTCCAATTTGCAGGGTTAAATGCCTCACTGCTTCCTACCACAGTAGGTATACTTCCTAATGCTATTTGTGCTATGTATGTTTTTATAGTCTCTGTTTCCGTTCCTTTTACAGCACCCATAGAAGGGATAGCTCCCAATGTCGCCTGCCATGCTCTTCTCATATCTACTTTGGGAAGTTTATTTATTTGTGATTTGGCATATTCTCCGGTTTCATTGCCTATAAAAACTGTTCTTTTACTGTGTATATCAATATTTCTTTTTATTTTTAACGATGTCTTACTCATTATTTACCTCCATGATATTGACTAACTGTTTTAATAACCTCCAATGCCGCTCTTTTCCATTCTTTTCTATCTTTATACAAACAACTGAAAGTTCCCTGTAGTATAGTTTTTTCTGTACATGCAAGATACATTATGTTATAAGCCTCATCATCTATTCCATAACTTTGAAAATCAAATCTATTTATGATTACATCTTTTTCTACATCTTCATTTTCTTCAAAAAACTCATATCCCGGATTTGCATTTCTTATAATCTGTTTTATAAGTCCCACCGCAAGTCTTGTATCTTCATCATTTCCTGAAATTCCAAGATCCGTAAAAGTAAAATTGACAGACATATCAAGGCTTGTATAAATCTCATCAGGTCTTTTTCCTGAGAAGTACTTAATTTCTGCTATCTCAGGTAACATAGGAACAAAGTTTTCAGGTAACATAACACTTACTCTACCATTAAAAAGCAATGTTTTATTAAAATGGATTAATTCATTATTTATGTATAATCCCTCGTCTATACTTCCGAAAGTATCCCTTCTTTGTATATGAAGTGCCTTAACTATCTGCTCATCATAATATTCCATATACACTATCTCCTATTTTAATAAATATTTATTTTTTTTGGATACTTATATCCTTATCTGCATTTATTTCCATCATATCAGATTTAATCTTTACTTTTTTTCGTGCTGACATTATTAATGAATCAGGCGAACTGAATGTAAGGTTTTTACCTGATATATTCACCTTATTATCCGCTTTTAACTCTACTCCGTTATCTTTTATATGCAATGTCTTACCGTCTTTTGTAACTATACCCTTTATTTCATTGGAAAATTTTGACATGTTTTCACACTCTATGGCAAATACATTTTTACTCTCATCCATATCTCCAAAGTATACTTTTATCTTTGTTCCAATTTCCGGCATGCAATACATTACATTTCCTGTAACAGGCAACCACTCAAGTTTATATCTTTTCTTCTCCAATCCGCTGTCTGTGGAGAACTTTACAAATATATCCTCTGCTTTTACATCTACAACTTCTGCGGATATTACAAGTCCTCTTATTCTTTCATTATAAACCCTCTTACTTCTTATATTTCCTTCTTTGCAAACTTTGTAATGAAACTTAAGAGTTGCTTCAATTGTCTGTACCTCTTTTTCACATATTATAAATCTTAGCCCCCTATTTTTGACCACAGTTCCAAGTTCGTAATCTTCATCTGAATAAAACATATGGTAAACTCCCTCTATGTCATAGTCTTTAGATTTATCATGTATATGATTACCTGATGCATAAAAATCTTCTTGTAACTCTGTTTCTTTCGCAGACCTTGGCAGTCCATAGCTTAGTCTTACTCCATTTTCATAAAATAATGGTATAAGTATGCTCTCTCCAAGTCCTGATACTCTTTTCATAAACTGCCAATCAGTCTCATTATACTGAAACAGCAACTTCCCAACTCCTGTATCTTCTTTATTAAATACTACTTTACCTAATGTATCAGGCATAACATAGTTTAATATTTCTCTATATGTAAGCTCTTCATCCTGAAAAATTCTTGTATGTTTTTCTTTATCAAGCATTACACTAAATCCCACGACTTTTATTTTAAGAGTATTTATTTTATTGTTGTATACTAACTTACAATCCTTAACAATACCGGTAAATAAGCCTTTCCTTTGCTCACCAATATATGTAAACAGTGTTAAATTCTTTTCATATAGGTTTCTCACAATACTTTCAATATTTTGATTTTCCTTAACCGAACACTCAACCGCAAGTACCGGATGTGTATTGGGTTCGATTTTAAAACTGACATTATAAATATCTTTTACTTCAAAAATACTTTCTATAAATATATCATCCAGTGAGTATGCCATACGCTCTCCTTTAAACAAATTAAAATATCAGGTTAAAAAATAAAATTCTATATAATTATTGAACAGGTTTCATAACAACTTCACCATTTTCATCCATTACCAATATAGGGTTGCTACCGTCACGATTGACTCTGGTAATACATTGTTTTTCACCATAATCACCATACTCATATATGAATATATATTTATCTGTAGCAAATATTTCAGATGAGTCATTCCCAATGAAAAACCTCTTCTTTTTATAAACTTCCTTATTCAATCCGGTGTCAACATCTATAGAATAAATATATAGATTTCTATATGCTTCTTTATCTGTATATTCATCCTCATTTATTACAAATACATTGTTTTTGTCAACAATAAATCTGCTCCAATCTCCCGGTATATCCGGGCTTTTACTTACTCTTTCATAGTTTACATAAGTTTCATTAGAGCTTTTTTTTATTTCATCTATACTGATTCTAAATACCGCTTTTACATTAATTTGGTAGGTAAACTTCTCTCTGTTATCATCTTGTTCTTCCAACGTAATTTCTTCCGACTTTCTTTTATATTCCTTGTCAAGATAAGTGATTTTCTGATTTCCGTAAAGATAAATATACCCGTCTACCTCATCCGAAAAATTCCAAACAGATAATTCTATACTCTGTAACTCATAATTATCCGGATTTTTCCCATTTACTTGATCATACATTCCTCCGCTTCTTACTTCTTTATCCACTTCTTTTGCAAAATCATCATATTCTATAACATCTTCTCTATTATATGAGTCCCATCCCTCCGGTTCTAAATAGTACCTCGAAAACTTTACCTCATGTAGAAGATACTTTATCTTATTTACATCAAGTCTGTAATATTGTGGAACACTAAGAGCTATACGTTCATTTTGATACCATTTATAAAAAATGTAATCATCAAATATAGTATGACTTGTCGTAAAATCTAATGCCTCTTTATTGCTAAAAATCATCTTTCCACTAAAATCATATTTTCTTAATCCGTGTCTCACATTTAATGTATATATATTTTCACCTTCCATATACATTTTACCTGAATCATTGGCAAATTTTACTATTTCTCCATTTGAATTCACCTTATAAATACTCGCGACATCATCACATTCACGCAAAAAAACAGTATTATCTTTTGCTAAAACACCCACAATTTCACTTGGTATTTTGCAGATTTCATTTATATTTCCATCAGAGTTTTCCATATACATAAGTCTGCCTTTATATACAAAATATATACCGTTTTCTGCCTGCTCCACTTTACTGATTACTTTTACACCGGTTTTTCCGTCCTGATTTGATTTATTTCCCCAGTTATATGTATCTGATGAGATATACATGGAGTTGATTTTAGGCAATGTGTAAAATATTAAAGCAAATATAGACAATACTATAGCAACCACTACTACCCATGTGAATATTATTTTTCTCATAATTCTATTTCTCCAACGCCTGCATTACTACTTCTCCGTTTTCATCCATTACTAACACAGGGCTGTTACCATCTCTGTTAATCCTTGTAATACATTCCTTTACGCCATATTCACTACCTTCATAAATGAATATATATTTATCTGTCACAAACATTTCACCGGAATAATTTCCGTTAAAAAATCTTTTTTTTCTATAAATCTCCTTATATAAACCTGTGTCAACATCCATAGAATACACATATATATTTCTATCCTCTTTGCTACTGTCAAAATATTCGTCTTCTTTTAATACATATGCATTCTTATTGTTAATAATAAAACCTCCCCATTTTTTATTCAGATCATAACACACTAATTCATAATTAGTGTAATCATCCTCAGAAGTATCTTTTATATCATCTATATTAATTCTGCACAGTATTCTTGCTATAGTTGTATATGATACTTTTTTCATCTTATCAGAATTAAATAATCCTTCTTCCATAGTTGACAGTTTTTCTTTATAATTCTTATCTCTATAAGTAACTCTCTGTTCTCCATAAAGATAAATATATCCGTCTTGTACTTCTGAAAAAGACCAAGGAATTAGCTCTACACTTTGCAGTTCATAATCATCCAAATTTTTCTCAGTTGTATCATCAAATGTTTTCCCTTCCCTTACTGTTTTATCCACTTCTTTAGCAAAAGAATCATAGGGTATAACATCTTCTTTCCAATACCTATTTCCGGGTTCAGGTTGCATATAATATCTTGAAAGTTTTAATTTCCTTGTCTTATAATTTATTTTGTTGGCATCAAAAAGATAATAATTAGGTATACTAACCTCTACACCATCATCACCGATATCAATATTATATCTTATAAAAAAAATATAATTATCAAATATCATGCTACTTGATATAAAACCGGATTTAAATTTATTTTCAAAAATTTTTCTTCCATTAAAATCATATTTTCTTAAACTGGGTTCTCCATCCAATATACATATATTTTCCCCTTCAATACTTGATGTTCCTGAAGCATCAAAAAGTTTTACTATCTTTTTATTTGAATCCACTTTATAAAAGCCATAATCATACTCATCCTGTTTACGAAAAAAAACAGTATCATCTTTTACTAAAATACCCCAAATTCCACTTTGCACTTTGCATATTTCTCTAACCTGCTCACTCGCTTCATCCATATACATTAGTTTGTCTTTATACACAAAGTATATGCCGTTTGTCCCCTGCTTTACTTTTTCTATTTCAGTTCCACCTTTTTTTTCATCCCAGTCACTAATCTTTTCCTTCTGCCAATGCTTGTCTGCAGATATATACATAAAATCAAATTTTGGCAGTATAAAATAAATTGAAAGTACTATTAAAAATATTAAGGTTGCTAAAACCGATACTATAACTTGTATCCTTTTCATTTTCACAACTTATCCTTTCTATTCTGCAAAGCATAAATCTATTGATTTTACCGACTTTGACGACTTTTATTTACTGTAAAACAAAAGCCCAAAGTTACAGATATTGTAGTTTATCTGTATAGCTCACTATTTCACCTACTCTACTATAACCTCGACCTCTTCGTTTTGCTTCACACCGGATATTTTTTACTCCTTCTACTCTCAGTGATTTTATATCAGATAATATAGCTGATACTTTTAATACTTCCGGCGTGAATGCACAATTTTTAAAATTATTATATATGTGTAAACTACTTCCAACTCATTCTTCACTTTTAGATTCCAGCGGCTTCATAACAACTTCACCGTTTTCATCCATTACCAATATAGGGTTGTTACCATCTCTATCAATCCTTGTAATACATTCCTTTACGCCATATTCACTACCTTCATAAATGAAAATATATTTATCTGTCACAAACATTTCACCGGAATAATTTCCGTTAAAGAATCTTTTTTTTCTATAAATCTCCTTATATAAACCTGTGTCAACATCCATAGAATACACATATATATTTCTATCCTCTTTGCTACTGTCAAAATATTCGTCTTCTTTTAATACATATGCATTCTTATTGTTAATAATAAAACCTCCCCATTTTTTATTCAGATCATAACACACTAATTCATAATTAGTGTAATCATCCTCAGAAGTATCTTTTATATCATCTATATTAATTCTGCACAGTATTCTTGCTATAGTTGTATATGATACTTTTTTCATCTTATCAGAATTAAATAATCCTTCTTCCATAGTTGACAGTTTTTCTTTATAATTCTTATCTCTATAAGTAACTCTCTGTTCTCCATAAAGATAAATATATCCGTCTTGTACTTCTGAAAAAGACCAAGGAAGTAACTCTACACTTTGCAGTTCATAATCATCCAAATTTTTCTCAGCTGTATCATCAAATATTTTCCCTTCCCTTACTGTTTTATCCACTTCCTTAGCAAAAGAATCATAAGGTATAACGTCTTCTTTCCAATATATATCTCCAGCTTCAGGTTGTAGATAATATTTTGAAAGTTTTAATTTCCTTGTCTTATAATTTATTTTATTGGCATCAAAAAGATAATACTTAGGTATGCTGACTTCTACATCATCATCTCCATCATAGCCTCTGTAGAAGATATAGTTATCAAACACAGTATTAATTGAAGCAACATCAAATTTTACTTTATTACTAGAAATTCTATTTCCATTAAAATCATATTTTCTTAAACCGTATTTACTGTTTAATGTATATATATTTTTCCCTTCAATATACGTTTTTCCTGAATCAAAAATAAATCTTACTATCTTTCCGTTTGAGTCCACTTTATTTATCCAACCAATATCATCATCTTTATACAAAAAAATGGTATCGCCCTCTACTAAGCTACCTTGAATCATTCCTGTATCCTTGCATACTTCCTTTATATTCTCATATTTATCATCAATATACATCAACCTGTTTTTGTATATAAAATATACACCGTTTTCTCCTTGTGCTACATATCCAACTCCTTTTCCGCCTGTCTTTTCATCCCGGTCCCCAATCTTTTCCTTCTGCCAATGCTTGTCTGCAGATGTATACATAAAATCAAATCTAGGCAATATAGCACGTATTACTATAATAATAAATATTAATATCACAGATATTAATATAAAAATTGTTATTCTTTTTTTTGACAAGATACAACCTCCCACAATGTATTATTATATAACTCCTTCAAACAACTGACTAACATTCACCTTGTGGTCTTCATCTATAATCTTTACTTCATTATTTCTATAAACACCTACCCAATATGTTGTACTTTTAAATGTTAATTTATTTATTCTTTCTAACATTACCATACCTGTAATAGCCTCATCTTCTAAATACTCTATTCCAAATATCGTTTTATTAGTTATATTTTCTATAGTCAAAGCAGCTATCAAAGCATTTATCTTTATCATTAACGGTCTACCTATTACATTTCCCAATTCCAGTATTTCCATAAGAGATCTTCCAGATTTTGCTTCTTCATTCTGTTTTATATAAATTCTGCTTATATTATCCAGAAAATTATTTATTAAAAACTCTGTTTTATCACTTTGGTAAACTTCGTATGAAAAAGTACTTACATCTTCATCTCGGTTACTGTATATAGTATAAGCCTTTATTTGACTAATAAGTTCCACTAATGATGCTCGTGACTGCCTATATTTTATTTTGTCAAACTTTTTAGCTGCGTCTCCTTCAAGCTTTTCTCCTAAAAAGCTTCCTCCCACTGTCCAAACCACGGATGCTATATTTGCTATATTTGCTGACTGTTCAACAGCCACGCCTACAATTGCTGCAACTGATGGAATTGCAATAATTGCAGCTGTTGCTGCAATGTTTAAGATTAGCAACCCTACAAATAAACTTTCTCTTTCCTTTGAAAAATACTCCCACAGACTTGTATATCCCACTGTAGTATTATTTATTTTTACATCTGATATGTATGTATTTACAGTTCTAAAAATTGCTGATGGGTCATATGTCCAATATTGTATATCTATTCCATTTTCATAGTATTTCTTAATTCCTTTATCTATAGTACCTATAGTTTTTATAGATTTTATTGTTTTTTCTTCATCTATAACTACATATGCGTTTAAATATCTTACCTTTGACATTAAAAAATAATTTTCTATAGTCCTTGTGACTTCTTCTTCATCTCTATAACTATTTTTCTCCAAAATACTCTGGCAAATGCTTTTTGCTTTTCTCAATAAAAAATTATAATTTTCTAATAAAATACTTTTTCCCATTACTTCGGATTCACTAAAATCAGCTTTTCCATAAAATTCATTTATAATATTACATATTATTCCTTTATCCTCACAAAGTAACATATATTTAGCTAGATATTCAATCCACTTTCTCTCATAATACCCTTTGGTATTCTCTCCTTCTATATCTTGGTTTAGTATTGATATATTTCGTATTGCAAGCTTTCTAATTACAGTCATATCAATTTTTGCCTGTTTAAAGTCATACTTATCCCAATATTTTATATTGAAATATGCATTTTTTGCCCCATGTTCTACTACAAATTTAGGATACTTGAATAATGATTCTGTAAAAGTAAATTCCTGCCCGGATGTTACAGGCCTAATATATGCATTTTTATAATATGGGCAAATCATATATGAAGACATTATAAGCGATGCCTTCCCCTCTCCTATATGTGTATTTGAATTTACACCATACCATTTTTTGAATTTTTCTGCCTTGCACTTACTGTTTCCCCTATATTCAAGAGAGCAATATCCAAATACAGTCAAGTCTGTTGTTTTTAATTTTCTGTCATCTTCATTTAAAAGTGCCTGTCCACCCTGTTTGTCTGTATATACACCATGATCTTTCCCCTTAACTCTTGACATTATGGAACCTTTATCACAGTTAACTATTGCATCATTCACCAAAAACTCTAAGCTTGATGACTTATGTTCTTTCCAATAGTTTTTCATTTTTTCTATTACTCTTTTTCTTTCATAATCTTCTAATTGATTAATATTTTGTGCAGTTACATATTCTCTATCTTTTAAATCTTTATCCGCTATCTTTTTTATTTCTATTTTAGCTAAATTAAACAACCATTCATCCTGAGTCATATTTTCTCCTTTCTCTATATTACTTCCACTTCCCTAAGTGACACTCCTATTAGTCTTCTCTTTAGTAGGCTTTCCGCAAGGTCTACTCTTACTACTGTTCGACACTTATCTATCTCTCCGGCTATCTTAAATATAGAAAGATCGGGTATATTCTCTTTTATTAAGACACCCCTATCAATCTGCCTTCCGTATTTATATGTTGTCTTTTCCGAAAGGCAATCCACTTCCTTTAATATCGGTATATGATATGACCTTACATCATCTCCAGATCTTTCTACAAAATTAACAGTTTTAAGTACCATAGCCGGCTCGTATATTTTTAATACTTCTGTAGCTTTTTCTGAAAATAAAGGGATGAAATCAATAAACAGTATATCCGGATATATAATTTCAATGATATTTGAATTTTCAACTAAAACACTGCTAATCATTGGCTGCTTATAACTAATAGCTTCTGTTAAAAAAGTCTTATCTACTTCTTTATTCCAATCTATAGTTCTTGGCAGAGGATAAAGTCCGGGTTGTTGCGAAATCAAGTAATATTTTCCAATCATCCTCTTTTCCCTCCAAGTATTTGCGATTTTTCCATATACAATCCAAAACTTATATCTATATTCCCAAGCTCAAGATCTCGGTTTTGCTTAAGTTTTATAACAAGTTCATTGAGTAAATTTCTCAAAGTATCAAAATACATAAAAGCATAATCAAACTCAAGTTGTGCTATTTTATATTCTTCTATTTCAATATCTTTATTCTCAAGTTCTTTAACAAGTCTTTTTATATCATCTTTTACAACTTTCTCTAAACCCGGAATTTTGATACTTTCATATTCTTCATTCATATCCAAATAAATATTTTCATCATACGCAACCAGTAAGAACTCATATTCACCTGTAATAAAACTTGCACATAATGGTGAAATTATTATATGTTTTACTTCAGTTCTCTTTTTACAAATTAGTGTTTTTATAGTTAAAGTAAAGTCTTTTTCTATTTCTTCATTATAAGTCTTCCACTGCATCTCAAGTTCTTCAACCCCTTGTGCTAAAAGTTCATGAAGTTCCTCATCAAAACTGATGTAAAATTGACTTGCCTTTTTATGCTGTTCCATATATTCATCTCCATTATATCAGGTATACCTTTGAGCCTCTTGTTGTAGCATTATCAGATAACTCCACCTGCGTTCCATTTTGATTAAGTTGTATACTATCTTTAGATACCACACTTATACTTGAAGATTTACTTTCAATGTCTATCTCAAGTTCAGCATCAACTGACAATACACCTCTACTTTTTATATATATACCTTCATTATCTATAAGTTCTATGCTCGTTCCTTTATTATTGGTGATTGTAATGCTTTCGGGGCTTAACCTTATCTCTTTCCCTTCTTTATTCCTAAAAAACTTCACCTTAGGATTATCCCTTCCTCCTCCGGCTCCTACATGAACAGCATTCTGTACATAGGCATTGTCATCTTTATTGTCAGGAAACTTTACCATAACTCTGTCTCCTATTTCAGGCATGCAATACCATCCACCTCCGTCAGGACTTGAATAGATCGTGGCATAACTTAGTAAGCTATGCCCACTGTTATCATTTTCATCATCATCAAATGCCACACTTACCAGTTCGTTTTCCACTCCTGTTATTTCTGCAAATACCGCTGCACCGCTTAAGTTCTCATTATCATATGGAAATCCCTTTAAACTGCCTTTCTTTGCTAATAAATATTCATGTATAATTTCATTATGCTCAAAACTTGATTTTCTGCTGATGACCTTAAGCTCTTCTCTATTAAAAATAACATTATCACCTATATCATAGATATCTCTTAAAACCAGTTTGTAAGCCAACTCCTCAAATAAAATTCCCAAATATTCCTTTTCTACAGTACCAAACTCATAGTATTCACTTTTTATCTCTCCTATATTTCTTCCGTTTGGAACTCCAATAAAAAATCTGATTCCCTCTGTCATATAGTCAGGGTAAACCACATCTTCATTATTTCCCGCAAGTCTTTTTATATATTCCCAGTCATTTTCTCTATATTGACATGAAAAGCCGTTTACTCCACCTTGTTTTTCTGATGCAATTATAAAAGCTCCTTTTTTATATTCTTTAACAATTAACTCCAATATTTCTTCATAAGGTGTACTTGTTTTTTGAAATGTCCTAAAATGCTCTTTTTTCTCCATCTCTATACTTTGACTGACAATCTCCAAACTTAACTCGTGTACATCTCCATTACTTTTTATATCACAGCCCTTTATAATACCGAAAAACATAAGTTTCATAGTGTTCTCATCTGTCTTAGCCGATACCTTCACAAGTTCTCCTACTCTTGTAAGATAATTCTGTCTGCTTTCTTTTCTTATATTTCCTTTGATAAATACAGTTCCATGTTGATTTGGAATAATTGTACTTTTATAAGTATTTATATTGATAAAATCAAAACCTTCAACATACAACAGCTCAGCTCTCATATCAACCTCCTTATTTACAAGGTATTTTACATAAATCCACTTATGTTATTAAATATCCACTACCTTATTAACTGTTACCTTCCCAATTATGTATGCTTCCGGCAAAATCAATATACATATATTCACCGGTACCAAACGACAGTTTATCACCGTTATTTAATTCTTTTACTCTATACTCCGCCTTATTATTCACTCTTACAAATCCCATACATTCTTCACCTAACAAAAGTGCTTTTTTATCTCTAATATCGAACACTATCACGATATGGTTTTTATCTCTAATTTCCTCATCTCCAAGTATTTGTATCATCATTATGTCACTACTTCCTACATAGTTTTTTTCCTCTACAAGCACCCAAGATTTACCAAGTCTTACACCCTTTGTACATACAAGCCATCCACAAACAGGGTATTCTTCTGTCAAATCTGCTCCTTTTTCAACTCTTCTTTTTACAAATTTTTCTTCTTCACTAATCATTTTCTTTTTTAACAGTCTGTATTTTCTTAATTGTTCTCCTATCTTTGTATTTTCTTTTTCCTTTTCTTTATACTGCTCTTTTTCTTCCAGACACTCCTGCCAAAGTTTCCCATATTTGCCTTCAAATACCACATAGATAAATTTTTCCTTTCCGATTTCCAGTATATTCTGATCTTTTAATATACGCCTTTCATATACCGCCTTATTATCAATATATACAATACCGTCCGCTCTTGCAGGTAATAACATAACCTTGTTCTCTTTCTCATCAAAGTATATAAGAGTATGCTTTTTCTTTATCTTCTCATCCCCTAAAACCTGTATCTCATTATCCCTGTCAGTACCTATAAAGTTTTCTCCGAAGCTTATTACATAACTTTTTCCCTTTCTCGCTCCTTCTATACATACAAGCCATGCACATACAGGTCTTTCTTCTTTTAGGGAAAGTCCACACTCTTTCCTTAAATTTACATATACCTTTTCCGGGGTATCCAGATCAAAGCCGCAGTGTGGGCATATTGTTCCATACCTTGTTTTTGAAAACCTGTGTCCGTAAGGGCAGTCCATTATGTTTGACATCTTCTTCTCCTTGTTACTTGCAACTTTACCTTATCCTGATTATCACTAATCTACCAAAATCTTCTTTGGGCTAAACCCTGTAGTCCTAGACCCATCCGTATTCTTTGCAACTGCCAATATATCAAAAAGTCCGGTATAAATTTCTTTATTGCTTAGGTGGCTTACCTTTAGCTTTCCTTCTTTAAATGCTATATAGTTTTCTATAATACTTCTGTCTATTCCTTCCATGCTGTTTAATACCATATAGCAAAAGGTTCTGTCAGTTTCTTCACATTTTTTTGTACTCAGGTATTCTTTGGCATATGCTTTTAATACTTCTATATTAAATGACTTCTCACCATATCCTGCATAATCTGTATTTATCAGATGTATGGTATCATACTCAGACCTCATATCGGCAAAGTTAAGGTAGGTATCTCTTAATACAAATCCTGATTTTAATAAAAAGTCGCAAAGCAGGATTTCTCCGTCTTTATTTTCTTTCTCATCGGAAAGGAAAGCTTCTATTTCATTTACTGTAAAGTCTTTATCTTTCTTTTCATTACACTTTAATCTAAGATATCTCCTTTGCTCTGTATGGGTGTATACCACTTTTATCTCTTTATTTACCTGATATACCTCTCCTTTCAGTTTTATGAGTCCCTTTCCTATGATGAGATTTCTGTTTTCATGGTCTGAACTTAATCTTAATCCCCTTATGACTCCGTCTGTATATCCCTCATAAAGGATATCAAGCAAATCCCTGGGATAGTCTCTTATTACTTCAAGTGCTTCTTTTTTTAAGATTCTTCCTGTCTCAAACAAAGGGTATCTGTTTTCCATAAACTTCTCCTTCTAGTGTTCTCCATCAAAGAAATCACAAATCCATTCATCGGTTTCAAACTTATACTCTTTTCCTTCTCCCGCATATAAGGTATCTTTAAGTCTGTATACAGGTACGATCTGAAATCCCCATTTTTTATAGTCTACAAAGGCAAATATCTTCAGTTCTCCATTTTGTATATCATCAGTATCTTCCTGCTTTATATATCCGCTATATCTTCCTGCAAGTTCCATTCTGTCCGTTTCTCTTGCCTCATCTTTTTTAAAGTGAAACAGGTATTCAAATCGTACACTTTCCGAAGCATCATACAGGTACATTCTAAGTAAGATATCTTCAAGACTTCTAAGCAGACTTCCTGTCATCTTGTTGCTTTCAAATCCGTCTATAAGGACCTCTTGTCTTCCTGAGTATGACAGGGCTTTTATTTTATAAGGAATAAGAGCCTCTTCTTCTCTTATATCAAATCCTGCATATCCGGTTCTTTTATCATATAGATACCTCATCAGTCCGTCCACACAAGCAAGTTTTAACTCTTCCTTTTTAACACTTCCTCCGCTTTGCATCATGTTTCCGGGTACAAATTCTTTTAAGGCATCTCTAAATAATCCTATCTTACAGGATTGCCCTGTAAGCCTTATCATATCAAAGTTATAAAGTTCTC
>NZ_DBHIEQ010000019.1:0-51827 GCF_057250505.1 Lachnoanaerobaculum sp.
TTGAGTAAAATTGTTCAATAGGTAGAAGATAATATATTGTATTGACTTTTATACATAAACATATTATTGTTTATATAAATAATAGTTCTTGATTTGTTAAATATTTAGTAAACAAGGAGGGTATATGAGAAATATCAAGAAATTTGTGAGTGCTTTATTGATTGGAGCGATGGTGAGCGGTTCACTTATGGCATGTGGTGGTTCTAAGAGTGCGGAGTCTACTACTGCAAGTGTGGCTGAGTCAAAGGCCGAGGATACTAAGGTGGCTGATGCAAGCAATCCTGTTGCAGGTAAGAAGGTTGCATATATTATGATAATGCCTTCAGCTACTATCTTCCAGATGTGGAAGGATTCGTGTAAGAAGCTATGTGATAAGCTTGGAGTACAGTTTGATTTCTTCTTCTGTGACGGTGACTTTAACAAGTGGCAGGACACTATAAGAACATGTGCATCTGCAGGTTATGACGGACTTATTGTCAGCCATGGAAACCAGGACGGTTCATATGTATTCTTAAAGGGTATCTTGGATGAGTACAAGGATTTAAAAATCGTTACATTCGATACACAGTTCTATGCGGACGGTGAGTATAAAAAACTTGACGGTGTTACTCAGATGTTCCAGCAGGATAAATCTTTGGTGACTGTTCTTCTGGATGAGATGATAGCAAAGTACGGTGAGGGTGTAAGACTTGTAAAGGTATGGAGAGGTCCTAACTACAACAGTCCGTTTGACAGAAGAGAAGAAGGCTGGAAGGAATATGAGAAGGCGGGAAAGATCGTAACTGTAGGTGAGGTACAGCCTTTACAAGATTCTGTGGACTCTGCAAATACTGTGACGGCAGCTTATCTTCAGAGTTTAAAGAGAGAAGATGTTGACGGCGTTGTTGCATACTACGATATGTACGGACAGGGTGTATATAATGCACTTATCGAGAACGACAATATGAACGGTAAGAACGGCGATGCACTTCCTATGGCATCGGTAGACATCGACCCTGTAGATATTACAAATATGCAGACAAGACCTGACATATGGACAGCGGCGGGAACTACAGACTGGACACTAAACGGTGAGATCGCTATGAGACTTCTTTTACTTGAGATGGCAGGAGAGTATGACAAGATTTATGATCCGGCAACAGGAAAAATGGGAGTTGATGTTGTAGAGGTTCCGGGTACGGCTATTAAGGCATCAGATTTAAAGACAGATTCAAATGTAGAGAATCTTGGAAATGTAGCAGGAGAAACTTATGGTAATCTTAACTATCTCTCAGAAGCGGATTGGATGCCGAAGGATCTTTTACACAAATAATAAGGGTATGTAAATATAAGGCTGCTAAACAGTAGCGACTTATAAAATTAATGAATGAGGTGAGTTTATCAGATACATTTACTTTTATTTTTAAAAGTCATTGAAATTTTGATGACTCACCCGTTTTAGATTGGATGATTATGGACAGAATAAAGTTAAGCACAAAAAATGTGTCGATAGAATTCCCGGGAGTAAAGGCCTTAGAGGATATAAACTTTGAGGTAAGTACGGGAGAGATAAGGGCTGTTGTAGGAGCAAATGGTGCCGGAAAGTCCACACTTATGAAGGTATTATCAGGTGCCAATCCTACATACACCGGAGAAGTATTATTAAATGATAAAGATGTGGAGCTTAGAACTCCTGTAGATGCAAAAAAATGCGGTGTTCAGATAGTGTATCAGGAAGTAGATACTGCGCTGTTTCCAAACCTCACCGTAGCTGAGAATATCATTCAGGGCGATTTGGTAATGGATAAGGGAAATGCTATCTTAAACTGGAGTGAGGTTTATAAAGAGGGCAGAAAAGCTCTTGACAGACTTCATATCAGCAAGGAAAGGATAAATGAAAGGGATCTGGTTTCGAAGCTTTCACTTGCAGATAAGCAGATGGTACTTATAGCAAAGGCGATTAGAAGAAAGTGTAATTTCCTGATACTTGATGAGCCGACGGCTCCGCTTAGTAATCAGGAGACAAAAGAGCTTTTTGAAGTTGTTGAGCATTTACACAAAACGGAGAATATAGCAATACTGTTTATTTCCCATAGATTAAACGAGATACTGGAAATATGTGAAAGTTATACGGTAATGAGAAACGGAAAGTTGATCGGTACATATCCTATAGGCGAGTCAACTACCACAAAGGAAATAGTAGAACTTATGCTTGGAAGAACCTTTGAGGAGGCATACAAAAGAGAAGAGATTCCGATAGGTGACACTATTTTTAAAACAGAGAATTTGAGCGAAATCAACGGAAGAATAAAGGATATAAATTTACATGTCAGAAAAGGTGAAATACTTGGTATAGCAGGGCTTGTCGGAGCGGGTAAGTCCGAACTTTGTAAAACTCTTTTCGGAGCATATAAGAGTACCGGAAAAATTATTTTAAACGGTAAAGAACTGAATCTAAAAAATCCTGCACTTGCAGTTAAAAATAAAATAGCACTGGTACCTGAGGAGAGAAGAAAAGAAGGTGTACTTGTAGAAGAGAGTGTAAGCTTTAATTTATCCGCGGCATCCTTGGAAAAGTTTTGTAAATTGTCTTTCATAGACAAGAAAAAGGTAACAGATAATGCAAAGAGCTATATCCGGAGCCTTAATGTATCAACACCGAGTCCAAGACAGCTTGTCAAGAAACTTTCAGGCGGAAATCAGCAAAAGGTTGCTGTAGGAAAATGGCTGGCTGCAGATTGCAAACTTTATATATTTGATGAGCCGACAAAGGGAGTTGATGTAGGTGCAAAGCAGGATATTTTTGATCTTATCCATGAGATAGCTAAAAAAGGTAATGCGGTTATATATGCAACTTGTGAGAACCAAGAGCTTTTGGCCCTCACAGACAGAATTTATGTAATGTACAACGGCGGTATAAGTGCGGAACTTGTTACAAAGAATACAAATGAAGATGAAATAATGTTTTACAGCGTAGGTGGTAAGCAAAGTCAAGAGGAGGTAGTTTGATGGAACGCAAAAAATTAATAAAGTTTGGTATAGATTGGGCTGCTATCCTGGCACTTGTTCTATGTTTCATAGTATTTACAGCAATTAAGGGCGGTGCATTCATGTCTCAGAGCAATATGGTAAATATTCTAAGAGCGATGGCAATAACTACGGTATTCGGTATTGCGGCTACAATTACCATGGCACCTGACGGATTTGATATGTCGGCCGGTACTTTGGGAAGCTGTTCAGCTTATGCGTTTGTATCGTCATACCTTTGGTTCGGTCAGTCACTGTTTATGTCGGTAGTAATAACTATAGTGACAACTTTGGTTTTGTATCAGCTTACCATGTTCCTTATTCTGGTATGTAAGATACCGGATATGCTTGCAACCTGTGCTTTGATGTTTGTGCATCAGGGACTTGGACAGTGGTATATAGGAGGTGGTGCGGTATCTACGGGTATGAGAACACCTTGGAATGCGGAACCTCTTAGAATAGCTCTTTCAGATTCATTCTCAGCGATAGGAAGAGCGCCTTGGATCATTATCATTATGCTTGGCTGTGTGCTTGCCGCATATATCTTCCTTGATTTTACAAAGTTTGGCAGATATTTGTATGCAATGGGTGGAAATAAGGAGGCCGCAAAACTTTCAGGTATTGATATTAAGAAATACAGATATGTAGCAGGTATGATAACTGCTGTATTTATAGCTATCGGAGGTATTTTAGTTTCATCAAGAGGAAGTTCTGCACAGGTTATGTGCTGTGACAACTACTTGATGCCTTCACTTGCGGCAGTTTTCGTTGGAAGAACTGTTGGTGGTGCTGAAAAACCTAATGCTCTTGGAACAATGATAGGCTCAATGCTTGTATCAACACTTGAAAACGGACTTACTATCTGTGCAGTACCTTTCTTTGTATTGCCGGCGGTAAAGGGTGCGGTACTTGCTTTGGCACTTATAGCGGCATATGCATATAAGAGAGAATAATATATAAAAGGGAGTCAGTATGAGTAGATTTGACACATATTTTCAGATGGAAGAAAAGGATATAGTTGAGTATACTTTATTAAAAGCAACATCTATAGACTGGGATAAGGACAGCATGAAGGCTGTTATACCTAAAGAACATGGAAATTTAAACTATGTCTACAGAGTGACGGATGATAAGGGACATTCGATTTATATAAAGCAGGCAGGTACCGAAACAAGAATCTCAAAGGATATGAAGCCTTCCAGAGACAGAAACAGGTTGGAATCGGAGATTTTAATGTTACAGGAAAAATTTGCAAGCGGAATGGTACCATATATTTATTTTTATGATACTGTGATGTGTGCCTGCGGTATGGAGGACTGTTCAGACTTTTTGGTAATGCGTCAGGCAATGCTTGAGCATAAAATATATCCTCATTTTACAGAAAAGATAACGGACTTTTTGATAGAGACATTACTAAAGAGCAGTGATGTGGTAATAGACCATAAAGAGAAGAAGGTAATCGGAGGGAAGCTTGTTTCACCTGATCTTTGTGATATTACGGAAAAGTTGGTTTTTATGGAGCCATACAATGACCTCAATCATAGAAATAATGTTTTTCCTCCAAATGCAGACTTTGTAAAGAAGGAGCTTTATGAGGATAAGACATTGCATTTTGAAGTTGCAAAGCTTAAATTCAATTTCATGACAAATGCACAGGCATTGATACATGGTGATTTACATACAGGTTCTATTTTTATAAAAGAAGACGGTTTAAAAGTATTTGATCCGGAGTTCGGTATACTTGGACCTTGTGGATATGATATTGGAAATGTTATAGCAAATCTTATTTTTGCTTATGACAACGGACTTGCTTACGGAAAGAAAGAGTTCACTGACTGGATATTAAAATCGGTGGAAGAGGTCATAGATTTATTCATAGAAAAGTATAATAAATATTATGATGAGTGGGTAAGTGAGCCGATGGCAATGGTAGAAGGCTTTAAAGAATATTATTTAAACGGTATTCTTAGAGATACGGCAGGATTTACCGGAACGGAGCTTCACAGAAGAACTGTAGGAATGGCCAATGTTACCGATGTAACTACAATTGAAGATGAGAAAAAGAGACTTGTGGCTGAAAGAATAAATATTTTGGCAGGTAAGGAGTTTATTTTGAAAGCGGACAGCTTTAAATGTGGTAAAGATTATGTAGACACTATACTAAAGTGCAAAGCTTTGGCAGAGGAGTTATAAATGGGTATTGAAGAATTTTTTGACAATATAATCTCAGTGAAGATGACAGAAGGTGGAGAACTGAATATTATTGACCAAACCCTTCTGCCGGGAGAGATAAAGAGAATAAACTTAAATACAAAGGAAGAAATCTGGGAAGCTATAAAGAAGCTTAGAGTACGTGGGGCTCCTGCAATAGGAGTATGTGCGGCATATGGTATTGCAAAGACGGCTTCACAGATAGAGGCAGACAACTATGCTGATTTTGAGAAAGAGTTTTTGGAATTAAAAGAGTATTTTGCCTCTTCCAGGCCTACAGCAGTAAATCTTTTTTGGGCACTTAACAGAATGGAAGATGCCCTGAAAGCAAATAAAGAAAAAAGCATTGATGAGATAAAGGAAGCTTTATTTAAAGAAGCTGAGGATATCAGAAATGAGGATGTTGAAATAAGCCGTGGAATAGGAGCCTTGGGATTTAAGCTTTTAAAAAAGCTTAAAAGAAACGGCAAAGAGATCGGTATAATGACTCACTGCAATGCCGGAACATTGGCAACAGCAAAGTACGGTACAGCGACAGCACCGATGTATATGGCACTTGAAAACGGATTTAGCGGTGACGATATGCATGTGTACTGTGATGAGACCAGACCTCTTTTGCAGGGTGCAAGACTTACAGCATTTGAGCTTAGCAATGCCGGAATAAAGACTACACTGCAATGTGACAATATGGCATCTATTTTAATGAAATCGGGTAAGATAGATATTATATTTGTAGGTTGTGACAGAGTGGCAAGAAATGGTGATGCGGCAAACAAGATCGGAACATCCGGACTCGCTATTATAGCAAAGCATTACGGCATTCCTTTCTATGTATGTGCACCTACATCAACTATTGATATGAAGGCTGAAAGTGATAAGGACATCCCTATAGAGATAAGAGACGGGGAAGAGATTACAGATATGTGGTATAAAGAGAGAATGGCACCTGAGAATATAGGTGTATATAATCCGGCATTTGATGTTACCGATCACTCTCTTATAACAGGTATTATTACCGAAAAAGGTATTTGTAAATATCCTTTTGATAAAGCATTTAAGGAATTGGGACTTTAGTACAGATAGGAGAAAATATGAAGAAGATAATCAATGTTCCTGAGAATTATACAGATGATATGTTAAAAGGCATTTATAGTGCACATAAGCAGGTTAAATATGTGGCAGACGACCTCAGATGCTATTGTATAGCAGATAAGAAACCGGGAAAGGTGGCAATAGTTACAGGTGGCGGTACAGGACATTTACCGCTATTCCTCGGATATGTGGGTGAAAACTTACTTGACGGCTGCGGTGTGGGAAGCGTTTTCCAATCACCTTCGGCAGAGCAGATATATGAGATATCAAAGGAAGTGGAAGCGGGAAGCGGAATACTCTATCTATACGGAAATTATACCGGAGATATAATGAACTTTGATATGGCGGCTGAAATGCTTGAGATGGATGATATCAAGACCAGAAGCATTGTAGGTGCCGATGATGTACTTTCAAATAAGCTTCCTGAAACCAGAAGAGGTGTTGCAGGCATATTCTTTATGTATAAGTATGCAGGTGCGGCAGCGGCACATATGGGAAGCCTTGATGAAGTATATGAGGCGGCAAATACAGCTAAGCAAAATACAAGAACCGTAGGATTTGCATTAACACCATGTGTTATACCTGAGCTTGGACATGCCAATTTCTCTTTGGCAGAGAATGAAATGGCATTCGGTATGGGAATTCACGGTGAACCGGGAGTTTGGAACGGAGATATAAAGAGTGCAAAAGAACTTGCAGATGAGGCGGTCGGAGAAATCCTTGATGATATAGAAATCGGAAACGGCGATGAAGTTGCAGTACTTATAAACGGACTTGGCGCAAGCAGTATTGAGGAGCTTTATATACTTTCCGGAGAAGTGAGTGAAATATTGGCTTCAAAAGGTATAAAGATCTATAAAACATTTGTAGGCGAGTATGCAACAAGTATGGAGATGGCGGGTGCATCCATATCTATTTGTAAGTTAAACAGTGACAAGGAAAAGGCTTGGCTTGATATGGAAGTAAAGACTCCATTTATCAGATTATAGGAGCAGTTATGACAGAGATTAGAATAGAGGATCTTCCGGAATTATTTGAGTCTATAGCTAAGGTGTTTGTCGAAAAAAAAGATGAGCTATGTGCAATGGATGCAAATATGGGTGACGGTGATCTTGGGCTTACTATGAGTAAGGGCTATAGTGCAATGCCTGATCTTATCAGAGAAAATACGGTAGAAAATAATGTGGGAAAGACATTGTTTAAGGCAGGCATGAAGATGGCTTCAGTGGTACCGTCCACTATGGGTACATTGATGGCAAGCGGTATAATGGAAGCCGGCAAGTCATTAAATGAAAAGGATAAAATAGATGCCAAAGATTTGGCATTGTATTTTGAAAGCTTTGCAGCAGGAATCAAAAAAAGAGGAAAATGCGAAGCGGGAGACAGAACAATATACGATGCACTTGTAGTGGCAGGTGAGAGAGCAAAAGAAGCAGCGGATGGAAGTTTACTTGATGTAGCAAGCGCAGCACTAAAGGGTGCAAATGAAGGTGTTGAAGCTACAAAAGATATGTTGCCTAAGTTTGGCAAGGCTGCGGTATTTTCCGCTAAAGCAAAGGGCATTGCAGATCAGGGTGCACTAGCAGGATATCTGATGGTAAAGGGAGTATGTTTATTTTTAGAAAGTAAGAGTTGATAATGAAGGTACTTAATTTCGGTTCACTAAATCTGGATTATGTATATGATGTAGACCATTTCGTGAGAGAGGGAGAGACTATATCCTCAACAGACATGAATGTATTTTGTGGCGGAAAGGGGCTCAACCAGTCTGTAGCCTTGGCAAAGGCAGGTGTTAAAGTATACCATGCCGGAGCGGTCGGAAGTGCGGACGGATCTATGCTTTTGGAGGCACTAAAAAGCGTAGGTGCCGATATATCATATATAAAAAAATATGATATGTCATCAGGACATGCCATTATACAAAAAAACAGAGCAGGCAATAATTGCATACTTTTATATGGTGGAGCAAATCAAAATATAGGAGTTGAATTTATCAAAGAGGTATTAAATGATTTTGATAGAGGAGATATACTTTTGCTTCAAAACGAGGTGAGCAATCTTGCATTTATTATAGATGAGGGAGCAGCTAAGGGGATGAGCATTATCTTAAATCCCTCACCTCTAAATGAAAAGATATTTGAATGTGACTTGGGGAAGGTGGATTATCTGATACTCAACGAGATAGAAGCTTTTGATATACTCAGAGCTGCTTGCACAGATGAAGATGAACTTGTAGATAAATTGACAAAAAGATTCCCAAACACCAAGATAGTGCTCACATTGGGAGAGAAGGGCTCTGTATATGTGGACAAGACACAGAAGATAAGACAGGAAATATATAAGGCTGATGTGGTTGACACTACGGCAGCAGGCGATACCTTCACAGGTTATTTTATAGCAGGTCTGGTTGTAGGTAAAGATGTATCAAAAGCACTCAAACAAGCCTCAAAGGCTGCAAGCATAACAGTCAGTAGAAAAGGAGCCTCACCAAGTATTCCGTTTGCAAAAGAGGTTTGTGAAAAATAAAATTTTAGATCTAATGAAATACTGCCGAGACTTTGAAATCTCGGCAGTAAGTAAAATTATTAAAGCGATAGGAAGTTTGATGTTATGTAAAATTATATGAGATGGTACTCTTTCAATAATATATCTCGATACTCTTCATCTCCCACAGCTTTTTTTAATTTCTCAAAGCTGCATTCGGCAAGTAATATTTCATAGAGCTTGTTTACAATATGTTTATATATATTTTCATCTTTTATAATGCGACTACTGAATCCGTATTTTCTGCTTGTTTCAAAATCATTGTTTGTATTATATTCGAACATATAGAGATGCTCCTTTGCATTTAGTATTGTAGAACTTTAAAGTAATTGATTGTAAATATAAGTAAAAAAGTTTTTAGTGGTATATCAGCTGAAGTCTTTCAATAAATCATACTCTTTTAAGAGCTCGTATCTGTAGGCTTCATCCTTGGTAGCTCTTTTAAGCTTGTCCATACTGCCTTCATTAAGCAAGATTTCATATAGACGGCTTACAATGTTAGCCCCTTCCAGCTTGCCCTTTTGGATACCTTCTTGAATCCCTTCCAGCTTTCCTTTTTGAATTCCTTCTTGGATTCCCCTTTGAAGGCCTTCTTGAATCCCTCTTTCAACACCTTCGTCTATCATAGCATGAATAACATCGCACATATAATGAGCCTCCTTTATTTTAGTATTTTTAATTGATTTTTCAAAAATCGTGTCACCGGTCATAGCAGACATTAAGTCTAAAACTTCCTGCATATGCTGTACAAAATATTTTTCAGGATTATAGTTGTGGTTGGTCCTCACTTGATAAAGATAATCGACCAATACCCTAAAGTCACTTTTGAACAGCTTTCGCTTTTCTTCATTGAGGAAGGCGATTTCAAAAACATTGATATTGTAGTCACTGACAAACGGCTTTAAGCGGTCGTCTACATTTAACAGCCCCAAGATGTTTTTGGGATAGTTCCATCTTTGTGAGTAGCCAAAGTACAGTACCAATGTGATTACAGGATAATTATCTTCATCAGCATGCTTTTTGTTGGCTTGCCTGCCGTATTCGGCACCGTCATAACTGATAACTCTAAAAGGCATCAGCTTGTTGGGAGATGTTTGGTTTTCAAAGCCCATCATAGCAATGTTTATCTTATTGTGCTGCCAATACTTTGATACATCTCTGTTCTGATGGTGTATACGCCTGTCCATCTTAAGTGAGCTGACTGTAGGCGTGTCAATTAAAGAGTTTTCCTTAACAATGCGCTTACCGTTAAACAGTAATACATTTACAATGTCTGCAAAGACGTCATTGTAGTGTTCAAGCATTTTTTGAGTAATATCTTTTTCTTGCATATTTCTCCTTTCTATTATAACAAAGAAATTTTTTAGAATCCATGTCCCCTGTGAAATTTAGAATATACGAACAGAAAGTATATAGAATAAAATCACGAACATATAAGAATAAGTACTTTGATTGTAGCAAAGTTTGAAATCATAAACAATTGACATCGTGTATAAAAATAAGTGATAAAATATGTAGGTAATACACAATTATCGGATAAGCTTTTAATATTTTGATGCTGAATTAAATGTTAAAGCACCTTGTTTTTAAATGAGATTACTTTATACCTTTTTTGATAAACATAAGTGATTGGAGTTCATATTTCTATCAAAAAATATATAAGAATATGTTATAATATATGCAGTGTTTTTTGCCACAGGGTTTGGTAGGTTTTTATGTAAGAGGAGGCGAATATGGCAAAGTATTTTCCGTTGTTTATTGACATAAGTGACAAGACTTTTTTGGTAGTCGGAGCAGGCAATATAGCGGTCAGAAGAATTCTGAAGCTTAAAGAGTTCGGCTGCAAGATAATAGTTGTAGCAAAGACAATAGCGGCAACTATTATGGACCAACAGGATGATAAGCTTATTTTGAAAGAAAGAGCTTATGACAGTACCGATGTAGAGGAAGTTGACTATGTTATTGCAGCAACAGATAATAAAGAACTCAATGAGAAAATAGTTTGGGATTGTAATAAGGCAGGAATTATGGTAAATGATGCGTCCAACTATAAAAACTGTGATTTTTATTTTCCGGGAATTGTGACAGAAGAAGAGATGGTAATAGGAGTGACATCATCAGGAAGCAATCACAGATTGGCAAGAAGGGTTGCAAGTGAAATCAGATACAATATAAAAGATGTGGTCAGCAGATGCAAGAAAGAACTGGAAGAAGATCCTAACGCAGAAAAATTTGACTGATATTATATAAGAGGAGAGATATGTTTAGAACCAGAAGATTAAGAGCAAATGCAAATATCAGAAGTATGGTCAGGGAGACCAGAATAAGTAAGGATTCGCTTATTTATCCTATGTTTTTTGAAGAGGGAGAGAATATCTTCGAAGAGATAGAGTCCATGCCGGGGCAGTATCGCATGAGTATAGACAGATGTGACGGTGTTATAAAAGAACTGCTTGATGCGGGAGTGAAATCCGTGATTCTCTTCGGTATACCAAAACATAAAGACGAGGTGGGAAGTGAAGCGTATCATGATCACGGCATTGTACAGGAAGCTGTCAGATATATAAAGAAGAACTATCCTGATATATATGTGATAGGTGACGTATGTATGTGTGAGTACACTTCACATGGACATTGCGGAATATTAAAAGGACATGATGTTGACAATGATACCACTATAAAGTACATTGCAAAGATTGCACTGTCACAGGTGGAGGCGGGAGCCGATATGGTGGCGCCTTCAGATATGATGGACGGAAGAGTGGGTGAGATTAGAGAGCTGCTTGATGCAAACGGGTATAAGAATATACCGATAATGTCATATTCTGCAAAATATGCTTCAGCATTTTACGGACCTTTCAGAGCGGCGGCGGATTCCGCACCTGCATTTGGAGACAGAAAGACATATCAGATGGATGTTCACAATATAAGAGAAGCATTGAAAGAAGTTTATGACGATGTGGAAGAAGGTGCAGATATAGTTATGGTAAAGCCTGCCATGAGCTTTTTGGATGTTGTGGCAAAGGTAAAGGAAATAACGGATATTCCGGTGGCTGCATACTCTGTAAGCGGAGAATATGCTATGGTGAAGTCCGCAGCAAAAAACGGCTTTATAGATGAAGAGAAAATAATGTGTGAGATGGCAGTCTCGGCGTTTAGAGCGGGAGCCGATATATATATCACATACTACGCTAAAGAACTGGCAAAATGTATAGATAAGGGGTTAATAGGTTGAAAAAAGGAGTAATAGTTGCAAGTTTTGGAACAACACATGAAGACACAAGAAAAAAGACAATAGATGTAATTGAAAATGACATCAAAAACACATATAAAGACAGCATTATATTAAGAGCTTGGACCAGCGATATTATAAGGGCAAAGTTAAAAAAGAGACATAGAGTTCATATCAATGATATAAAAGAAGCTATGGAAGAGGCTCTTGAGCTTGGGGTCGAGGATTTGCTTATTATAAGCACTCATATCATGGACGGGATTGAAAACAATAAGGTCAAAGAAGTGGCGGCTTCATATAAGGATAAATTTTCAAGGATAAGGATGGGTAATGCGTTACTTGAAAGTGATGAAGACTTTGAATATCTTGTAAAAGAGCTTGATTCACTATATGAAAAGGAAGACGGAGCGGCCTATCTTTTGATGGGGCACGGATCGGACCATGAGTCAAACAAAATATATGAGTTACTCAGAAACAGATTTGCAGAATGCGGCAGAGATGATATTTACATAGCCTGTGTAGAAGGTTATCCGTATCTTGAGGATGTACTTCCACATCTGTCAGGATATAAAACTGTGCATTTGTCTCCGTTTATGATAGTGGCGGGAGATCACGCAAAGAATGATATGGCAGGTGATGAAGAGAGCTTTAAGAGTATACTTGAAGAGATGAACAAGAATGTAGACTATGAGCTTAAGGGTCTTGGAGAGTATGATTTTGTCAGAAGGCTTATACTAAAACATGCTGATGAGGCGAAATATGTTTCATAAAGAAATAATAAGAATCGGTACCAGGAAAAGTGCTTTGGCACTTGCACAGACCGAATTGGTGGGGGATGCTATAAAAAATAGCTTCCCCCATATAAAAATAGAATATATTCCTATGAACACACTCGGAGATAAGAGGCTTGATATCTCTTTGCAGGAAATAGGAGGAAAGGGACTGTTTACAAAGGAGCTTGAAGAAGCGCTTATAAACGGTGATATAGATTTGGCGATACATTCCGCAAAGGATTTGCCGCTTGAATTTAACGGCAGACTGAAGCTGATGCCTGTATTAAAAAGAGGAATTGTAAGAGATGTACTGGTTGTAAAAAATGATTGTCCCACAGATTTGGAGATAAGAGATCTGCCTTACGGGTTCAGAATAGGCACAAGCTCAAAAAGGAGGTCTGAACAGGCCATGCTTTTAAATGATAATATAAAATTGGTACCTATAAGAGGAAATGTACTTACAAGAATCGGTAAGATATTTTCAGGTGATACCGACGGAGTTATCTTGGCTAAGGCAGGGCTTGACAGACTTTTGGGTGATAAAAAGTATGCAGCGGAATATGAAGAACTGCTTGGGAAAGTCAATATTATAGATATAAAAGAGACTGATATACTGCCGGCACCGGCTCAGGGAATACTTTGTGCACAGTATGCGTCTGATGATATGGTAGAGGTTTTAAAAAAAATACAGGATGAGACCTGCAATATCTTATTTAATGCTGAAAGAAGATACTTAAGAGTATTACAGGCGGACTGTCATACAAGCGCAGGTATATATATAAAAAAGAATTCTGGAGGTTACAGTATAAATGCTTACTTTGAAGGTGAATATCAAAGTGCCGATACAAATGACAAAGAACTTTTAGATACAGTGGAGAAAATAGCAATCAAACTTAAGAGGAAAGATGTTTAATAAAGAAGTAAAAAGGGTTTCACTTGTAGGTGTGGGGCCGGGAGATGAAAGTCTGCTCACACTAAAAGCATTGGAATGTATACAAAATGCGGATGTGTTGGTATATGACAATTTGATAAATCCTACTGTTTTAAACAAGGCTAGGTTAGACGCAAAGCTTATCTATGCAGGAAAGATATCGGGGAATCACTACCTGACTCAGGATGAGATAAATGAGACTATTGCAGAGCACGCTGAGAGCGGTGAATATGTAGTCAGATTAAAGGGGGGTGACCCCTATATTTTCGGCAGAGGCGGTGAGGAAGCCGAATACCTTATAGAAAGAGGAATTGATTTTGAGATAGTGCATGGAGTCAGTTCCTTTTATGCTGGACTTGGATATGCAGGTATACCGATTACATTCAGAGGTGAGGCGACATCATTTCATGTCTTTACCGGGCACAGGAAAAAGGGAGAGCCGCTTGATCTTGATTTTAAAAATATTGCAAAGATTGACGGCAGTCTTGTATTTTTGATGGGAATATCCAATCTTCCGCTGATAGTGAACGGACTGCTCTCAAACGGTATGAATCCGTATATCGGTGCCGCTGTTGTTGAAAACGGTACAAGGTACAATCAAAGAGTGTTCAGAGGTGAACTTTGCAGTATAGAAGACATTGCGAAAAGAGAAAATATAGTTTCGCCTGCATTGATTGTAATAGGTGATGTATGCAAAAAGGATTTGTCATTCTTTAATAAATACAAGCTGCCGCTTTCAGGTAAAAATATACTTTTGACTGCAACAAGAGAGCTTGTAGAAAAAATGGCAAAAAGATTTAAGGAGACGGGTGCCAATATATGTGAGATGAGTCTTATTGTAACCAAAGAGATAGAGATAGAAAAAGAAAAGCTTGTATCTGAGCTTAATGATTCCACACATATTTTATTTACCAGCTCAAACGGTGTGGATATATTTTTTGAACAGATAAAAAGATACGGTATTGATATCAGAAGTCTCTATAATAAGAAGATATGCGTTATAGGCAGCGGAAGCGGGGAAGCTTTGAATAAATATGGAGTAAATGCCGACTTTATTCCAAGTAAATTTGATTCAAAAAGCTTCCTGGATGAAATCCTGCCGAAGCTTGATAAAGACAGTAAGGTCCTTATGCTCAGGGCAAAGATTGGAAGTGATGTATTGCCGAAAGGACTTAAGAGTGCGGGGATCGCCTTTAGCGATATTCCTGTTTATGATACAATCATTGATTATAGGAAAAAGTTTGAACTTAACAAGGATATAGAAAACTTTGACTATGTGGCGGTTGCAAGTGCAAGCGGGGCAAAGGCTCTTGTGGAAATGATTGAAGATAAAAAAGAACTTTCAGGAAAAGTGGTTTCAATAGGACCTGTGACCACAAAGGCACTTGTAGAACTTGGTATAGAAAATATAATTACAGCAAAGCAATATGATGTAGAGGGAATAATAGATGCAATCAAAAATTTATAAAAAATCGGAAAAGTATTTTGATTTATCAAAGAAATATATTCCGGGAGGGGTGAACTCTCCCGTTCGTGCCGCAAGAGCGGTACACTGTGACCCTGTTTTTATAAAATCGGCTCTCGGCTCAAAGATATATGATGTAGACGGCAACGAATATATAGATTATGTATGTTCATGGGGACCTGCGATATTGGGACATGCCTATCCTACAGTAACAGAGAAGGTAAAGAAGGCGCTGAAAAAGGGATTAAGCTTCGGAGCGCCTACAAAAAAGGAGTATATTCTTGCGGAGATGATAAATGAGGCAATGCCTGTTATGGAGCAGGTAAGGCTTGTAAACTCAGGTACTGAGGCCACTATGAGTGCTATAAGACTGGCAAGAGGATATACAAAGAAGGATTTGATTATAAAGTTTACAGGATGTTATCACGGACATTCCGACGGGCTTTTGGTAAAGGCCGGAAGCGGCGTACTTACCGAGGCGATTTCTTCAAGCGGCGGTGTACCGAGTGACTATGCAAAGGATACTCTTGTAGCGGATTTTAATGATTTTGAAAGTGTAAGTGCATTATTTGATAAGTACAAGGGAAAGATTGCCGCAATTATAGTGGAGCCGGTAGCCGCAAATATGGGTGTAGTACCTCCAAAAGAAGGTTTCCTTGAGTTTTTAAGAAAAATCACAATGGAGAATGATGCACTTTTGATATTTGATGAGGTTATAACAGGATTCAGATTGGCAAAGGGAGGTGCCTGTGAGTACTATGATATAGAGTCTGATATTGTTACAATCGGTAAGATAGTCGGCGGAGGTATGCCTCTTGCAGCTTATGGTGGAAAGAAAGAAATCATGGCATGTATCAGCCCTTTGGGTGATGTGTATCAGGCAGGTACACTTAGTGGCAATCCTATAGCCACCGCTGCAGGTATAGCCACACTGAAAGAGCTTTTTGAACATCCTGAAATCTATAAGAATATAGATGAGAGCACAAAAACACTTGCTGAAGGTATTGAAAAAATAATGAATTCAGATAAAAAGAGAGTACATATAAACAGAGTAGGTTCTTTGATGTCTGTATTCTTTACCTCAAAATCAGTGAACTGTTATGAGGATGTACTTAGCTGTGACCTTGAGAAATATGCAAGTTACTACAGATTTTTAAGAGATAACGGTATATATATTGCGCCGAGTCAGTTTGAGGCGGCTTTCATATCTGCTGCACATGACAGTGAGGATATAAAGAATACACTGAATGTAATAAAGAGATTCGGGGGAGTGGAATGATTTTACTTCTGAGTCTCAGCTTTAAGAATACTCCGCAAAAGGTGAGAGAATATTTTGCCTTTGGGGATGAGGACAAGAAAAAACTGCTTCTTACACTGTGCAGTGAAGAACCTATAGATGAGGCGGCTGTACTTGTGACCTGTAACAGAACTGAGATATATATAAGTACACATGAAGAGAATACCAATACTTTGATAAGCCTTATTGTAAAAAAATGTGAAGATATTATAGGTAGGGATATAGAACATTTGAGAGATTATATACTGTGCTATACCGGAAGGGGTGCTGTAAGCCATTTATATATGGTAAGTGCCGGGCTTGATTCAATGCTTATCGGAGAAGACCAAATACTTGGGCAGGTAAAGGATGCTATAGAATTTGCAAGAAAATGTAACACTTCACATCTTTACCTGAATACTCTTTTTAGAGATGCCGTTACCGAGGCAAAGAAGATAAAGACGGATACTCTTATATCAAAGTCCGGAGTATCTACCGCAACTCTTGCATTAAGAGTTGCAAAGGATGAATTGTCAGGTTTTGAAGGAAAGAAGCTGCTTATAATAGGTGCTTCAGGTAAGATAGGAAGCATTGTGTTAAAGAATGCACTAAGCTACGATTTTTCACAGATTTATGTCACAAAGAGAAGCCACAATATAGATATGTCGCCGAATGCAGAGGGTAAGGTAAGAATAATCGAATATAATGACAGATATAAGTATGTAGATGATGCGGATATTATAATCTCTTCCACAAGCGGACCGCATTTTACATTGACTATGGAGCATATAAAAAACAACTTAAGTAAAGCCTGCAAAAAGGTGTTTGTGGATTTGGCTCTGCCATGCGATATTGATGAGAGAATAAGAAGCTTGGAAGGTATATCCTATTACAATATGGACGATATGAAAAAATATGCCAAGGAAAACAATGAAAAGAAAAAGATGAGTATTGAAAAAGCAAGTGAGATGGCAAAAGACGGCGTTGAAAAATTCTTAAAATGGGAACTGTTTCAGGAAAATTGGAAAGTCTTTTCAGATGCAACAAAGAGTCTTGAAAAAGAAATAGCAAGAATCGGTGAGAGAAAGACACTTGAACATCTATTTTATAAGATTAGGGATAACGGAAGTCTGGAGGCACTACAATCACTGATTGAAACGCTTTCAAGTTAAAAATTTGTGTCATTTTTTATGAGGTCTTATTTAAAATATAAGGCCTTTTTTGACTCTAAAAAACATCATTATATACAATTATATCAGATAATAATATATATATAGCGAAAATAGATTTTTTGAAAAGTTTTTGCAAATAAAAAATAGCATAAAAAATATAAATCAAATAATAAAATATTGAAAAATAGCTTAAAAGTATGTTATTATATAGATGCATAAAGATTTGCACAAATTGACAGTAGATTGACTTGATATGTTAGACAGAAATAAAGGGTGAACCGGTCCTTATATTGAAGTATTTTTAATGGACGTAAGCACTACTTCAATATTAAATACATTCGGTTAGGTTACAAAAAAACGTTAGGAGGTATAGTCATGGAGGACTATATTTTATCATGCAGCTCCACCGCAGATATGACTAACGGGTATTACTCTAGTAGGGATATTCATCATATTGACAGTACATATTCTATTGATGGACAGATATATGATGAAAGTATGGGAGAGAGCGTGCCTTTATCGGATTTCTATGAGAAGATGAGAAATGGTATAAATCCGACAACAAGTCAAATCGACATGGCAGATTACAAGGAATACTTTAAGAAATTTTTGGAAGACGGTAAGGATGTATTGCATATTTGTCTTTCATCAAGTATATCCGATTCGTATCTGACCGCGACGGCAGCAGCAAAGGAACTAAAGGGGGAATATCCTGAAAGACAATTACATGTAGTAGACTCTCTGTCCGCATCGGCAGGCATGGGCTTGCTGATTGACATTTTGGCGGACAAAAGGGACGAGGGAATGCCTATTGACAAATTGAAGCTCTATGCGGAGAATTCAAAAAAGTATATCAATCATTGGTTTTTCTCAACAGACCTGACTACTTATCTGAAAGAAGAAAGCTTGACAAACTTTACATATAAGATAGGTAAGACACTTAACTTTTGTCCGCTTATGTGTGTGGACGGAGAGGGTAAGCTGGTCGTGATTGAAAAAGTGAAGACCAAGAAAAAGACTATGGAAGCCATTGTTTCAAGAATGGAAGTACAGGCGGTTGACGGAAAGAGATATGCAGGAAAATGTTTTATCAGTCATGCAGATTCAGAAAAAGAGGCCACAAAACTTGCAAGTATGCTTGAGGCCCGTTTCCCAAATCTGAAAGGGAATGTTGAAGTAAAAGAGATAGGTCATATAATAGGGGCACACACCGGTCCTGGAACAGTCGCAGTATTTTTTATTGGAGACAAAAGATAATCATTAAGAAGTAAAAGATGCTTAGATCAGTATTGAAAAGTTTTATTTCAATACTTGTCCAAGCATTTTTTGTTTGCATTCTCACTATTGTTACATCGGCGTTTAGGATATATAATAATAGTATTTGATTGAAGTAATAAGTGTATTATTTTGAAAGGAAAAGGCAAAAGAAGTAATGGAAGCATTTGCACTGGTAGAAAGAAACAGAGCCGAGATTATAGATGCACAAAGACCGGTACTTAAAAGTGAGTACAATGCTATACTGACTCCGGTAGCTATATCGGTATGCACATCAGATGTAAATACAGTATACGGCTCGGGTTCAAAAAAACCTGACAATCTTATTTTGGGGCATGAAGCGGTAGCAAGAGTGGTTAAGGTAGGTGAAAGTGTAAGAGATTTCAAGGAGGGAGATATTGTGGCAGTGCCTTCCATGACTCCGAATTTTCACGACAAGGATATACAGGACGGTAATCTTTTGCATGCAGGGGCAAACTTCAGTGCAAATACACTTGGAAGAAGCACTCCGGGAGTCTTTGCAAGAGAGTTTGAAGTGGCGGATGCAAATCTTAACTTGGCACTTTTGCCGGAAGGGGTAAGCCTTGGCAGCGGACTTATGTGTACGGATATGGCAACAACGGGATTCACAGGTGCAGAGAGGGTGAACTTTGGTGATACTGTTGCAGTACTTGGCATAGGCGGTGTAGGTCTGATGGCAATATGCGGTGCAGCGCTTCGCGGTGCGGGAAGGATTATTGCGGTAGGCAGCAGAGGAGCAAGTATTCCTCTTGCATATGAGTACGGAGCAAGTGAAGTGATATCTTACAAAGACCACAATATAGTTGAATATGTTCTTAAAGCGACAAGTGGTAAGGGTGCAGATGTGGTAATAATTGCAGGAGGTAATGATAGGACTTTTTCAGATGCGATAGATATGGTAAGATATGGTGTCGGAAAGGTTGTGAATCTGAAGCTTTTTACCGGAGACGGAAGTATGGAGATACCGAAGTTTTCTTCAGGAAGAGGTATGTCAGGCAAAAGTATATATATGGAGCTTGGAAAAGGCGGCAGAGTCAGGATGGAAAGACTCTTATCCATGGTAAAGTACAAAAGATTTGAACCCGACAAGATGATTACACATACATTCAAAGGATTTGAAAATGTGGTAGAAGCATTACAGCTTATGAAAGATAAGGGTAATGATGTTATAAAGACAATGATACTTACAGGATGGTAGAATGAAAAAAATAAGTGTGGTGGTACCATGTTATAATGAAGAAGAAAATGTGGTACCTATGGCAAATGCCATAAGGGAAGTATTCAAAAATGATCTTTCAGCTTACAAATATGAGATTATTTTTATTGACAATGATTCAAAAGACAGAACGAGAGAGTTGATAAGAGAACTTTGTAAGAATGACAAAGGTATCAAGGGTATATTCAATGCAAAGAATTTCGGACAGTTCAATTCTCCATATTACGGAATGTTGCAAAGCAGCGGAGATGCGACTATTTTGATGGCGGCGGATTTTCAGGATCCGGTGGAAATGATACCCAAGTATGTAAAGGCATGGGAAGAGGGCTATAAGATAGCTATCGGAATCAAAAAATCCAGTCAGGAAAATAAGATAATGTATCACCTTAGAAGCCTTTATTATAGAACCATAAAGAAGCTTTCGGAGGTGGAACAGATAGAGCATTTTACCGGTTTCGGACTGTACGACAAGGCATTTATCAATGTGATGAGAGAATTGGACGACCCTGTGCCTTTCCTTAGAGGAATAGTGGCGGAACTTGGATTCAGAAGAAAAGAGATCCCATATGACCAGCCGCAAAGGAGAGCCGGAAAGACAAGCAATAATTTGTATAAGCTTTATGATGCGGCAATGCTTTCATTTACCGCATATACAAAGGTCGGGCTTCGTCTTGCAACCTTTGCGGGGATTATACTCTCAGGTCTGTCCATGATAATAGCGGTAATATATCTGATTATGAAGCTCTTATACTGGGACAGATTCCCGGCGGGGATGGCACCTATTCTTATAGGTATGCTTTTTTTAGGTTCTATACAGATATTCTTTATAGGACTTGTCGGTGAGTATATAATGACTATAAACCAAAGAGTGATGAACAGACCTCTTGTAGTGGAAGAAGAAAGAATCAATTTTGAAGAATAAAAGGAAAGTACTTTATGAAATATAAGGTGGATTACGTTCGCATACGCGAGAACTATATTACTTTGAACGGTTGGGTTGTAGGCAAAAAGCCGACTTCACAGCCCTCTTTTCATGTCTACAACAGTAAGATGGAGAGTGTGGATTTCAAATATGTAAAGACCAGAAGAGACGATGTAAGCCAGACATACTTCGGCAAGGTATATGACGAGGACTACGGATTTGATATAAAGTTTGACTACAGAAGGGGCGATGACTACTACCTTGAGATAGCAATTGACAAGCAAAAAAAGAGAATAAAGTACAATGAAGAACTGATATATAAACGTTCAAGTGTCGCCTATAAGAGGATGGAGAAGTTAAAGGACCTTTGCAATATGGAAACTGTAAGGGTTGCAATGAACTTTATGAAAAAGAACGGTCTTAGGGCGCTTATAAGAAAGTCAAAGAGTAAGATTCAAGGTATGGACAATGACTACGAGTACGCGGAGTGGTACGAAAAAACCAAGCCTACCAAAGAAGAACTGAATGCACAAAGAGATGTAAAATTTGATTACTCACCTTTATTTTCTATAGTGGTGCCGCTTTATGCCACACCTGACAATTTTCTTGGAGAGTTGCTTGACTCCATAATGAATCAGACTTATCAAAACTTTGAAGTTTGCCTTGCGGACGGCTCTGAGGGCGGTAAGGATAAAGAAGAATTTATAAAAAAATATATCGAAGAAAAGAGTGCACAAAATAAGATAAAGTATAAAAAGCTCGGAAAAAATCTTGGGATTGCAGGCAATACAAACGAAGCTCTAAAGATGGCTGCAGGTGATTATATAGTACTTGCCGACCATGACGATGTGATAACGCAAAATGCGCTGTATGAATGTGCCAAGGCGATAAATGAGACGGAATGTGACTGTATGTACTCCGATGAAGATAAGCTTGATATGGACGGCGGTTCACTGTTTGATCCTCATTTTAAGCCTGACTTCAATATTGATATGCTTGAGAGTGTGAACTATATCTGCCATCTTTTTGTAGTAAAGAAAGAACTTGTGGATACGGCCGGAATGTTTGATGCGGCATATGACGGTGCGCAGGACTATGACTTTATATTCAGAGTTACCGAGAATGCAAAAAAGATCGTACATATTCCGAAGGTTTTGTACCACTGGAGATGTCATATGAACTCTACAGCATCCAATCCTCAAAGTAAGTTGTATGCTTTTGAGGCAGGTGCAAGAGCGATAAAGGCACATATAGAGAGAACGGGAAATTCACTGCCTGTGGAAAAGATTGAAAAAGGTGTGGACTACGGCATCTATCACAAGTACTTTATTATGAAAGAGCAGCCGCTT
This sequence comes from Lachnoanaerobaculum sp., assembly GCF_057250505.1. Lineage (NCBI taxonomy): Bacteria > Bacillati > Bacillota > Clostridia > Lachnospirales > Lachnospiraceae > Lachnoanaerobaculum > Lachnoanaerobaculum sp. Next base: position 22,486 of record NZ_DBHIEQ010000019.1, read on the forward strand.
TTATCAATTATTATTCCGAACAAGGACCACAGTGAAGACCTTGACCTTGCAATTCGTTCCATAGTGACAAAGAGTACCTATAAAAACCTTGAGTTTATTGTTGTGGAGAACAATTCCACAGAGAAAAAAACTTTTGATTACTATGGAAAGATTCAAAGGGAATTTGACAATATCAAGGTGGTTTTCTGGGAGAGAGAATTTAATTATTCTCTTATCAACAACTTCGGTGTCGGCTATGCAAGCGGTGAGTATCTGTTCTTTTTAAATAATGATATCGAAATGATAAATCCTACATCAATAGAGGAGATGATGTGGTATGCATTTAGAAAAGATGTGGGAATAGTAGGTGCAAGACTGCTTTACAATGATGATACCATACAGCATGCAGGTGTTGTAGTCGGTTTCGGAGGTGTGGCAGGTCATACATTTATAGGACTGTCGGATGTGGAAAACAGTTATTTCCACAGAGCGCTTACATTGCAGGATTATTCAGCCGTAACGGCAGCCGCACTTGTCACAAAGAAATCCGTCTTTAACGAAGTGGGCGGATTCAGTGAGGAGCTTGCGGTAGCTTTTAACGATATTGATTTTTGTATGAAGGTAAGATCAAAAGATTATCTGGTGGTGTACAATCCTTATGCGCTGTTTTATCACTATGAATCAAAGTCAAGAGGACTTGAGGACAGCCCTGAAAAGATTGAAAGATTCAACAGAGAGACTGCTATATTTATGAAGAGATGGCCGAAGATTTTGGCTGAGGGCGATCCGTATTACAATCCTAATCTCACGCTTAGAAAGTCAAACTTTGCACTCAGAGATTTATTACATGAAAAGATCGGTGAACCTTTTATAGATGAGAAGATAAAAAAATACCTGTAGGTATGGGAGAAATATGAGTAAAGTAACAATAATAATACCGAATTACAACGGTGCCGCCTTTTTGGGCGATTGCATAGAGTCGTTGAGAGATCAGACATATAAAAACTTTGATGTGCTGGTGGTAGATAACGGCTCAAAGGATGCTTCACTTGAGTATTTAAGAGATTTGGAAAGCTATGAAAAAAATCTGAATATAAGGGTGATATACTTGGATGAAAACTTGGGCTTTGCAGGAGGAGTAAATGTCGGACTGGCTGCAAGCGACAGTAAATATATTATTTTATTAAACAACGACACGCAAGTTTTTAATGACTATGTGGAAAAACTTGTGAATGCGATAGAAAAGTCGGAAAAGATATTTGCGGTAAACCCGCTTATGATAAACGCACATAATAAGGAACTTGTGGATGATGCCGGAGACGGATATTCACTTCTTGGATGGGGATATCAGATAGGTGTAGGCGAGAAGGTAAGCGACTTTACAAAGAAGCGAGCGGTATTTTCAGCCTGCGCAGGTGCCAGCATATACAGAAAGAGTATCTTGGATGAAGTCGGATACTTTGATGAAATGCACTTTGCATACCTTGAAGATATGGACTTAAGCTTCAGGGCAAGACTTAAAGGATATATCATAGGTTTTGAGCCGCTTGCAAAGGTATATCACCTTGGAAGCGCCACATCAGGGTCAAAGTACAATTCATTTAAGGTAAGGCTGGCCGCAAGAAACAATATTTATCTTATATACAAGAATATGACCAATTTGCAGATAGCTTTCAATATTTTGCCGCTTGCACTCGGTACATTTATAAAGATGGGATTTTTCTTAAAAAAAGGATTTATAAAAGATTATGTAAGCGGACTTATCGAAGGATTTAAAAACTTAAAAGAATGTGACAGAGTGGATTTTAGTGAGATAAAGAAATCAAATATATTGGCTCTGGAGGGTGAAATCATATTCGGCACCTTTGAATATGTGTACAGATTTATAAAAAGGCATACCTGTTAAGAACTGTTACTAAAGATTAAATAAAATGTAATAAATGATTTTGTTTTTAGTTGTAAAATAGTTTCAGGGTTTTACAAAATTTAGGCAGAAATCGAACACTTTAAGTGCGATATGGAGCAATATATGATTAAAGAAAACCAAAAGAGACTGAATAGGCTGCATATACTCTTGGATGCCCTTGTTATATTCACAAGCTACTTGATAGCTTATCTTATAATGTATTACAATGATGATGCGATACTGGCATTGTCCGCACAGGTATATTTCAGTGCATTGATTATTATAATACCGGGGTTTCTTATACTGTATGAATTCTTTGAACTGTATACACCTAAAAGAATCTCAGGTAGAAGAAGTGAGATAGCAAATATCTTTAAAGCCAATTCCATAGGATTTTTGATATTTACCTTGACACTGTACCTTGGCGGTAAGAATATGAATATGCACCACTTCTCAAGAAGATTGGTAATCATCTTTTATATTCTTACAAATGTACTGATGGTCTTTGAGAGGAGCTTTATAAGAAGCTTTTTGATGAGCATCAGGACGAAGGGATACAACCAAAAGCATGTTTTGCTTATCGGGTATTCAAGAGCGGCGGAAGGGTATATAGACAGAGTTAAGCAAAATCCCGAGTGGGGCTACAATATCAGAGGTATTTTAGATGACCACAAGGAAAGGGGATATTGTTACAACGGGGTTAAGGTAATAGGCACAATAGCAAATCTGCATATGATCTTAGAGATGAATGTGCTTGATGAGATTGCCATTACACTTAGTATAAAGGAGTATGAGCATCTTGAAGCTATAGTTAACGACTGTGAGAAATCGGGTGTGCATACAAAGTTTATACCGGATTACAATAATTTTATACCGACCATTCCTTATATAGAGGATTTGCAAGGGCTTCCTGTTATAAATATCAGACATGTGCCGCTTACAGAACTTCACAATGCATATATAAAAAGAATTGTTGACATATTTGGGGCATTGTTTGGTATAATATTGTTTTCACCTGTGATGTTAATCACTGCAATACTTGTAAAGTTGACAGACGGTGGACCGATAATATATTCGCAGGAAAGAGTGGGTTTGCACAACAAACCTTTCAAAATGTATAAATTCCGCTCCATGGCTGTTCAAAAGCCGTCAGAGGAGAAGTCAAAGTGGACTACACCGAACGATCCGAGAGTCACGGCTGTAGGCAGGTTTATCAGAAAGACAAGCATTGATGAGACTCCGCAGTTTTTCAATGTGTTAAAGGGTAATATGTCACTTGTGGGTCCGAGGCCTGAGAGACCTTTCTATGTGGAAAAGTTCAGGGAAGAGATACCGCATTATATGATAAAACATCAGGTAAGACCGGGGCTTACCGGTTGGGCACAGGTCAACGGATTCAGGGGAGATACTTCCATACAAAAAAGAATTGACCATGACTTATATTATATTGAAAACTGGACCTTGGGTTTTGATTTCAAGATAATGTTTTTGACGATATTTAAGGGATTTATAAATAAAAATGCTTATTAGCAGGAGGAATATAATGAGCGAAGATAATCAGAAGCCTAAAAAGAAGAGGAAAAAATCTAAGGTTGCTTTTTTCTTTACAATGCTTATAGCGGAAGTTTTCGTGTTGGGTGTAATATTTGCGTATGCATATGCACTTAAGCAATACTCTAAGATACAAAGACCCGACTACAATGTTGAACAGGTTTTAAATACCGATTTGTCCGAGAAGAAGCTGGCGGAGATGAGAGGATACAGAAATATTGCCGTATTCGGTGTGGATTCCAGAGACAGCAGTGTAGGTAAGGGAAACAGATCAGATGTTATAATCATTTGTTCAATAGATCAGTCAAACGGTGAAATCAAGTTGGTTTCGGTATACAGAGATACTTACCTTGATGTAGGAAAGAACTCTTTCCAGAAAGCGACTCATGCATACAGCTACGGCGGACCTGCAAGAGCGGTTAAGATGCTGAATGACAGTTTGGATCTCAATATCACAGATTATATAACATTCAACTGGAAGGCGGTTGCAACAGCTATAAACATACTTGGAGGTGTGGATATAGACATTACACCTGCCGAGTTTAAGTATATCAACTCATATATCACAGAGACCGTAAAGGGAACAGGTATAGGTTCCGTACAGCTTAAGGCGCCGGGTATGCAGCATCTTGACGGTGTTCAGGCGGTGGCTTATGCAAGACTCAGATATATGGATACAGACTATCAAAGAACAGAAAGACAGAGAAAGGTTGTTGAGCTTGCCTTTGAGAAGGCAAAAAGGGCGGATCCGAAGACTCTGAATGATTTGCTTGGAAATGTACTTTCAATGGTGGCTACAAACCTTACATGGCAGGACGGTTTGGATGTAATCAATGATATAGGCAAGTACAAGCTGGTAGATACACAGGGCTTCCCTTTTGATAAGGACGATATGACAAAGGGAACAAAGGGATTTATAGTAGTTCCTATAGATCTTGAGAGTAATGTTGTAAAGCTTCACAGCTATCTTTTCGGTGATGAGAACTATGAGGCTTCTGCAAAGGTAAAGGCTTACAGTGAGAGAATATCTGACGATACAGGTTTTTATAAGGACGGCGACAAAGTCAAACGTGTAAAGACCAATGACGGATATAAGTCAAATAAGAGTTATAGTGATGACGAAGATGAGACTAAGAGTAAGAAAAAGAAGTCAAATACCGAAGAAGAGACAAAAAAGAGCAAGAGTGTGGATATCTATATGGACAATAACGGCAGATATTATCATCTTGATAAGGACGGCGAGACGGTTTGGATAGACAAAAACGAAGGTGAGGACTATTACACCGACGGTGCAGGAAACAAGAATTATATGCAGCCTGAGGAGAAAGAGTCTACACATAAGGAAAAGAGCAACAAGTCCAAGTCAACAACAGAAGCTCCTGCAGAGTCTACACAGGCCAACAAAGGTTCAAGTGTTGAGATAGTGGAGCCTCATACAAAGAAGGAGACGGCGGAGACTGAAACTGCAGCTCCTAAAAAGAAGCCTAACGGACCGGGAGAGACTACGACAGCCAAAGAAACCGAGGAGTCAAGAAATGCTAAGGGACCGGGAGAGACAAAGACTACAAAGGAGCCTACGGTAGAACCTGTACCTACTACCGCGGATCGTAAGGAGGAGACTGTGCCGCCTGTACCTACAGCTCAGACGGTGGAACCGAAAGCGGAATAAAAAACATAAAATAAACTTACTTTGTACACAAAGTGGACACAAAGCATTGGTAGACTTATAACCATCAAAGGAAAGTCACCAATGCTTTTTTATTACGGAGGTGGCAAAGATAATAAACCGCAGCGAGTATATCCGCTGCAGCAGACTATATATTTTATGAAAGGGGAGTACTTTTAGTACGGAAGATATTATGGAATTTGAAAGAGATGAATTTGACAATGAGGTTAATACAAATATGGAGAACAATACAAACAACAGTGAGATAGAAAACAGCGCTTCAAATGATGAACCTAAGGACATAGACAGCATTATAAGAAGGCACAGTGAAAGTCTTGCAAAGGCTGCAGAAGATATAGCAAGGAATGAAGGAAGCAGCGATACTTCATATGATGCTGTGCAAAGTGACAGTGATATGAACAAGGAAGCGGTATCAAGCTTTGCTTCAAATGCAAGTGAGGATTTGGACAATACACATAATATAAATATATCTGATATCAAGGAGGCAAACAATGCAACAGATAGCGGAAATTTTGGAGAAGATAATAGAGGAACTCAGTCAGAAAATGTACGAACACAAACTTTTGCCGCACAGCCTCAAAAAGGCAAGGGTAAGGGTAAAGAACGTAAGAAATCAAAAGTAGGAAGAGCATTCGGATTTGTAGCAAGTGCTGCAGTATTCGGACTTGTAGCCGGCGGAGTAATGGTGGGTGTAAACAATGTGGCAAGCAGCTACGTCGGAACAAATACAAAGACAAAGGTTGATGATATTACAATAGGCAGTCAGAATACCGATAAGAGTGAGAGTACTGCGGCACCTGCGACCAACCTTTCAAGCATGGATGTTTCAACTATAGTGGATAAGGCAATGCCTTCAGTAGTATCCATCTACGGAAAGGAAGAGGTTACACAGAACAGTTTCTTCGGTCCTCAAAGCTACGAAGCACAGTCAAGCGGTTCAGGTATAATAGTAGGAAAGACGGACAGTGAGCTTTTGATTGTAACAAACAACCATGTTATTGCGGATACTACAAGTCTTGAGGTAGAGTTTTCAGACGGTAAGAAGGCAAGTGCCTCTGTAAAGGGTGGAGACAGTGACAATGATGTGGCTGTAGTGGCTGTAAAGCTCTCAGATATGGGAGAAGACACATTGTCAAGAATCAGCATCGCAAATATCGGAGACAGTGATAATGTTAAGGTAGGACAGGGTGTTGTTGCTATAGGAAATGCACTGGGATACGGTCAGTCCGTAACAGTCGGATATATTTCGGCACTTAACAGAGAGGTAAAGACTGAGGGCGGCACTTCAAAGAATCTTTTACAGACTGATGCGGCTATAAATCCCGGTAACTCAGGTGGCGCACTCCTTAATATGCAGGGTCAGGTAATCGGTATCAACTCAGCCAAGTATTCAGATACAGCTGTAGAGGGAATGGGCTATGCAATCCCTATATCTACAGTAAAGGATCTCATAAAGGAACTTTCAAGCAAGGAGACAAGAACTGTAGTAGCACAGGAAAATCAGGGATACCTCGGTATACAGGGTAAGGATATTGACGAGGAGATGGCAAAGGCTTACGATATGCCGCAGGGTATCTATGTATACAAAGTTGTAGAAGGCGGTGCCGCAGCATCTTCAGATTTGAAGGCAAAGGATATCATTACAAAGTTTGACGGACAGAGTGTAAGAAGTATGGAAGAACTCAAAAATATGCTTACATACTATGAGAGCGGCAGAAAGGTGGATCTGACTGTTCAAAGACTTGACGACAGCGGTAAATATGTTGAGAAGACTGTAAGCATCACTCTCGGTAAGAGAGAAGCACAGGAACAGTAATATAGATTTTCTAAGCAGCAGGTGAAAGCCTGTTGCTTTTTTTGTCGTTTTTACGGTATACTAAGTTGCTATATAGGAAATGGAGTATATGATATGAGACTTAGACATATAAAGGGTTGTGAAGACTTTATAACTGATGCGAAAGAATGCCTCAGAGAGGATGAAGCTATAGCCTTAAAAGGTAAGATACAGGATATATTTGATATAAGAAGGCCGCTGCAGATAGAAATAGGTATGGGCAAGGGGCAGTTTATCAGAAATATGGCACTTAAAAATCCCGGTATAAACTTTATAGGTATTGAGAGATATGAAAGTGTACTGATGAAGGCTATACAAAGAAAGAGAAATCTTGAAAGTGACAAAGCAATAGACAATCTGAGATTTTTATGTGCGGATGCAAGAAAACTTGCAGATATTTTTGAGACCGGTGAAGTGGATAAGATATTTTTGAACTTTTCGGACCCGTGGCCGAAGGACAGACATGCAAACAGAAGACTTACTTCCCCTGACTTTTTACAAGTCTATGACAGGATATTAAAGCCTGAAGGTGTGATAGAGTTTAAGACAGACAATGTGGGACTTTTTGAATATTCACTGGAAGTGGTTAAAGAGTCTAAGTGGAAGCTTGATTTTTGCAGTTTTGATTTTCACTCTGAAAAGGAGAGCGAAGGGAATATAATGACCGAGTATGAGGAAAAATTTGCAGGCCAAGGAAATAAGATTTGTAAGATGATTATAAGCAGATAAAAAAAGAACTCCAATGATGACGGTCATTGGAGTTTATTTTATGCGTTGATACTATCAACAGCCTTTGAAAGTCTTGCAACCTTACGAGAAGCATTGTTCTTGTGATATACACCCTTTGATGCCGCCTTTGTAATCTCAACGATAGCGTTCTTAAGGTTGTCTTTTGCAAGCTGCTTATCATTTGCTGCAACAGCACTCTCAACTTTCTTAATGGCAGTCTTCACTTTTGATCTGATTGCCTTGTTTCTCTCTGTTCTTACTAAAGTAACCTGAATTCTTTTCTTTGCGGATTTGATATTAGCCACATTTACCTCCAATAAATAAATACCTTTTTGTTTTATGAAAGTTAAACTTTCGAAAGTTTATATTGAAGCCTGGACACGGACAGTTCAATCTAAACGCAACCATAATTTTAGGATATTCTAAGTGGAAAGTCAAGGTTTAAGCGAAAGATTTATAATATAAATTTTTTAAAAAAATTAGCACTCACCCATTGACATTGCTAATAATATTTGCTATATTATTACTATAACAAATAGGACATAGATAACAGCAAAGGTTATCGATAAGGTTCTATTTGAATACTAATAATGTTGATAATAAAGGAGATATAGATATGTTACTACCTAGAAGAAATTATAATTTGTTTGATGAGTTTTTTGATAATGATTTTTGGGGCAAAGGCTTTAGTAAGTTTGAAGCTCCAAGCATGAAGACTGATGTAAAGGATGTAGACGGTAATTATGAGCTCAGCATAGAGCTTCCGGGATTTAATAAGGAAGATATTACAGCAAGCCTTAAGGACGGATACCTTACAGTCAGTGCAAAGCATGAAGAAAACGATGACAAGAAGGATGAAAATGATAAATACATCCGCAGAGAGAGGAGATTCGGTTCATGCGAGAGAAGCTTCTTTGTCGGAGATGCCGTTACAGAAGAAGATATCAAGGCTTCATACAACAACGGTATATTGAAGCTTACATTGCCTAAAGAAAAAGAGAGCTTACCACAGCCTCCAAAGACAATAGCAATTGAATAATAAATCAAATGATTTTGACTGCCACGAAAGTGGCAGTTTTTTTATTTTAAAGTGCTAAATTCCATCTTGTATATTATTATACTTAGTGCTATCATAAGTTTTTTAAAGAGATATGTTTGCATATTCAGAATGGAGGTTTTTATGGCATTGATTTTACCAAAGGGATATGACCCGGTGTTAAGTGTGAGAGAGACGCAGGAAGCGATAAAGTATATCAGAGATACTTTCCAGAAAGAATTCGGAAAAGAGATGAATTTGGAGAGAGTTTCAGCGCCGTTATTTGTATCAAAGTCAAGCGGTCTCAATGATAACTTAAACGGTGTTGAGCGCCCTGTATCATTTGATATTTTAGGTATACCGAATGAAGAGTACGAAGTGGTTCAGTCACTTGCAAAGTGGAAGAGAATGGCACTTGGCGAGTACAATTTTGCTCCGGGTGAAGGACTTTACACAAATATGAATGCCATAAGAAGAGATGAGGAGCTTGACAATCTTCATTCATGCTATGTGGACCAGTGGGACTGGGAGAAGGTAATAAGAAAAGAAGACAGAAATATAAAGACTTTGGAAGATACCGTAAAGACTATCTTTAAAGTAATCAAGCATATGGAGCATGAGGTGTGGTATAAGTATCCGCAAGCTGTAAAGCACCTGCCTGATGATATTTTCTTTATTACTTCTGAAGAGCTTAGACAAATGTATCCTGATAAGATTCCTAAGGAAAGAGAGAATCTTATAACAAAGGAACACGGCTGTGTATTTGTTGAGAAAATAGGCGGAGCACTTGGAGACGGCAAACCGCATGACGGAAGAGCACCTGATTATGACGATTGGGAACTGAACGGAGATATTCTTTTTTGGTTTGAAAACCTTGACAGTGCACTTGAAATCTCAAGTATGGGTATAAGAGTGGATGAGGCTGCTATGGAGTCACAGCTTAAAGCGGCAAATGCCGAGGATAGAAAGAATCTTCCTTTCCACAAGTCATTACTTGCAGGTGAGTTGCCGTATACAATAGGTGGCGGTATCGGACAGAGCAGACTTTGTATGCTCTTACTTAACAAAGCTCATGTAGGTGAAGTACAGTCAAGCGTATGGCCGGCAGATATGATAGAGGCTTGCAAAAAGAATAAAATGATATTACTATAGTATATAGACGTCTTAATAAGGACTTACAAAGTTTTTCATCGGATTGTTTTATAAGGGGAAGTTTATGGCTAAAAAAGCAGTTAAAAAGAAAAAAACCAAAGGAATATTTGAGAACAGACTTTCGATAGTATTTATTACTATGGTAGTAGTGTCTATGGCGATAGTCCTAGGAGTAAAGGTAAGAAGTATAAAAAAAGAGTTGGCAAGCAGAGAAGCTTATAATCAAAAAATAGTCAAAGAACTGGAAAGCGAAAGCGAAAGAGCCAAGGAACTTGATGAAAAAAAGAAGTATGTTCAGACGGACAGCTATATAATAGAGATGGCAAGGGAGAAGTTGGGCTTGGTTTTTCCGAATGAAATTGCCATAAAGCCTGAGAATTGATATGTTGAATATAGATATATTGAGTCGTTTTATAGAAAACAACAAACTAATTGAAAAAGAAGATAGAGTTGTACTTGGTGTAAGCGGCGGGGCAGATTCGGTTTGCCTGCTGCATACACTCAGTGAGTTGCAAAAAGCCTTAGAAATAAGGCTTTTTGTTGTACATATAAATCACGGCATCAGAGGAAAAGAGGCAAGCCGTGATGAAAACTATGTAAAAGAACTTTGCAAGAAACTCGGTGTGGAATTTTTTTCGGTTCATTACAATATTCCTAAGATGGCGTCTATGTTAAAAATCAGTGAGGAAGAAGCCGGAAGAAAGGCAAGATATGAAGCCTTTGAAAATATTGCAACCGATATAAGCAAAACAGAAGGAACAGATATTTCAAAAGTCAAGATTGCGGTTGCACACAATAAAAATGACAATGCGGAGACAATGCTGCACAATCTTTCAAGAGGAAGCGGAATATCGGGGCTTAAGGGCATATCGGTAAAGAACGGCAGGATAATAAGACCGCTGCTTATCTTTACAAGAGCCGAGATAGAAGAATATATGCATGAAAATAAAATAGAGTACATGACAGACAGCACAAATCTTGAAAATGAATACACAAGAAATGTATTGAGAAATGAAGTCTTTCCGATACTTACAAAGTACGTAAACAGCAATGTAGTCAATAACTTTTATAAAACTTCAACAGTTGCGGCTGAGGCCGATGAATATTTTGAGGATTCAGCCAAAAAATTTTGTGAAAATAATTTAAAAGCTGAAGGGAATAGCGGGTATACACTCGATCGAAATGAGCTGATAAAGCATCCGCATATTTTAGGCACATATATAATAAGGTATGCACTGAAAGAGTTGCTGAGAGAAAAAAAATTCGGGATCAAAGATATCGGAATGGTGCATATAGAGGATGTATGGCAATTGGCTCACGGAGAGAACGGAAAAAAGCTGGATTTAAAATACGATATAAAAGTATATAATGATTATAAGTATTTAAGATTTGTACAGGGTGAAGATGAAAAGGAGAGTAAGAGCGGTTTTCCTGAAATAAGATACGGCGTTTTTAGCGACTTCAGTATGAAAGATATCCCCGGTGACGGTAATGTAAAATGGCTGGATTTTGACAAAGTCCTTAGAGATATAGTAAAATATACAAGGGAATGCTTGTGTATTAACAGTGCTGTAAGCAAAGACAACAATTTGAAATTTATAGAGAAAAATATCGCTGTCCGAGGGTATATGAGCGGTGATTTCATTCAGATAAAAAGCGGCAAAAAGGTTATAAAAAAGCTTTTTACAGATGAAAAGATACCTACAAGTATAAGGAAGGAACATATAGTACTTGCAATCGGATCATGTGTAGTTTGGATATTTAAAGACAGTAAATCACCTGACGATATGATAGGGCTTGATAGGATAAGTGAGCTATACAAAGTAGATTTGTATACAAACAAGGTTTTGAAAATAGAAGTATTAGGAGATAAATATGAAAGAGAAAGTTGATGTGCTGATATCCGAGAAGGAAATAGAGAACAGGATCTTGGAGATTGCAGACAGAATCAATAAGGACTATGAGGGCGAAGAGCTTACACTTATATGTGTTTTAAAGGGCGGAGTCATGTTTATGTGTGACCTTGCAAAGAGACTGAATTTGAATGTAAGACTTGATTTTATGAGTGTATCAAGCTACGGCTCGGAGACAAAGAGCTCCGGAGTGGTAAAGATAATAAAGGATTTGGATAACAGTATAGACGGCAAGAATGTTTTGGTGGTTGAGGATATTATCGACTCCGGAAACACACTGTCATACCTTATGGATATATTAAAAAAGAGAGGCCCGAAGTCTATCAAGCTTTGTACACTTCTTGATAAGCCTTCAAGAAGAGAGAAAAAGGATGTATTCGTAGATTATGTATGCTTTGAAATAGAAGATAAGTTCGTTGTGGGATATGGGCTTGACTATGATCAAAGATATAGGAATTTACCGTATATCGGAGTTATGGAACTCTCAGACTAGATAGGAGAAAGATGAAAAGAGCAGATAATCCGGTAAGAGTATTTTTCTTACTGTTAGTTTTAGGACTTATAGTTTGGCTTATTTTTAACATGGGAAATCAACTAAGTAGCATAAAGCTGGATTCAAAGCAATTTGAAAAAGTGGTTGAAGAGAACAATATTTCACTGATAGAGATAAGACAGAATTCACAGACACCTACAGGTGAGGCGATAATACACTTTAACACTCAACAGGAATTCGGGAAATCGGAGGTACATTATTTTGTATCGGATGTAAACGAATTCACAAAGGAACTTAAAGGAAAGAATATCACCTATATATTGGATGATGTTCCGAGAGACAGTGTATTTACAAACACCATATTGCCGATAGGATTGACCGCCGTAATGATCATATTTTTTATGATGTATATGAACGGCAGAATGGCAGCAGGCGGAAACGCCGGCAATAACAAGATGATGAACTTCGGAAAAAGCAGAGCAAAGGTTGTAAAATCCACCAATGTGAATTTTACAAAGGTGGCGGGGCTTGAAGAAGAAAAGGAAGAGCTGGATGAGGTGGTGGACTTTTTAAAAGATCCGGGCAAGTATACAAAACTCGGTGCAAGAATACCTAAAGGTATAATTCTTGTAGGACCTCCCGGAACAGGAAAGACACTTCTTGCAAAGGCTGTTGCAGGAGAGGCGGGAGTACCGTTTTTCACAATATCAGGTTCGGACTTTGTAGAGATGTTTGTAGGTGTGGGTGCAAGCAGAGTAAGAGACCTCTTTGAAGACGCCAAAAAGAATGCACCGTGTATAATCTTTATAGATGAGATTGATGCGGTCGGCAGAAGAAGAGGTTCAGGACTTGGCGGAAGCCACGACGAGAGAGAGCAGACACTCAATCAGTTGCTTGTGGAGATGGACGGATTTGCAGGCAATCAGGGTATTATAGTGATGGCTGCGACCAACAGAGTGGATATACTTGATCCGGCACTTCTAAGACCGGGAAGATTTGACAGAAAAGTTGCTGTAGGCAGACCTGATGTGGCGGCAAGAGAGGCAATCTTAAAGATACATGTGGCGTCAAAACCTTTGGGTGATGATGTGGATTTACATTCGGTTGCAAGACAGACTTCAGGATTTACAGGTGCCGACCTTGAGAATCTTATGAATGAGGCGGCAATACTCTCTGCAAGAGAGGGAAAGAGATTCATATCGGCTGATGATATAAACAAGGCATTTATAAAAGTAGGAATAGGTACGGAGAAAAAGTCAAGGATAGTAAGTGAGAAGGAAAAGTCAATCACCGCATATCATGAGGCAGGACATGCAATACTCTTTAGGGAGCTTGACGGAGTGGGACCTGTACATACCATATCCATTATACCTACAGGTGTAAGTGCGGCAGGTTATACCATGCCGCTGCCGGGTGAAGATCAGATGTTTAATACCAAGTCAAAGATGCTTAATGATATCATGGTCAGCCTTGGCGGAAGAATAGCGGAAGAAATCATCTTCGGAGATATTACAACAGGCGCAAGTTCGGATATCAAGCAGGCGACAAGCGTAGCAAGAGCAATGGTTATGGAATTCGGTATGAACGAGAGAGCCGGACTTGTAAACTACGGAAATGAAGGAGATGAGATTTTTATAGGAAGGGACTTCGGACAGACAAAGTCATACAGTGAAGAGACTGCAAATATGATTGACGAGGAAGTCAGAAAGATTATAAACGATTGTCATACAAAGGCAAAAGAGATAATAATGAAGAGAAAATATGTGCTTGACGCATGTGCGGCCCTTCTTATAGAAAAAGAGAAAATTGGTTTTGAAGAATTTGAGGCATTGTTTTAGATGAATATTGAATGTATTTTTAGTGATGAGACAAACGAATATGTATCAATACAAAGCCTTAAGAATAGACAGAATATAAGAATACAGATTAGAATTTTTAAGGATGATAAACCGGATATTATATTGGTAAATCACCAAGATAACAGTGAAGTAGTGATGTCAAAGCTTCGCTCAAGCGAGTATTTCGACTTTTACTACGCAGATTTAGAGGATAGGGATTATTTAAAGTATTATTTTAAGATAATTGACGGCGAAAAAACTTTGTTTTTTACAAGGTTCGGAGTTACGGATTATCTGAAGGAAGACGCATTATTTGAATACAACAAGAGCTTTACTTTGCCTGATTGGGCAAAGGGAGCTTTGATGTATCAGATTTTTATTGACAGATTCAATCGTGGAGATGAGACAAATGATGTTGTAGATGATGAGTATATCTACATAGGTTTGCCTGTGAAGCATAAGGAGAACTGGGACGAGTATCCTTCAAACTTTGATGTCGGATATTTCTATGGCGGAGACTTGGCAGGAGTTTTACAAAAACTGGACTACTTAAAGGACTTTGGGGTTGAGGTAATTTACTTTAACCCTCTCTTTGTATCACCGTCAAACCACAAGTACGATACTCAGGATTATGACTATATAGATCCGCATATCGGTGTGATAGTAAAAGACGCCGACGGAGTACTCGGCGAGGACGATACGGACAATAAAAATGCCACAAAGTATGTAAAGCGAGTTACCTGCAAGAAAAATCTTGAAGCAAGTAATGAGCTGTTTATAAGACTTGTAGAAGAAGCACATAAGAGAAATATTAAGGTAATAATTGACGGAGTTTTCAACCACTGCGGTTCATTTAACAAGTGGATGGATAAAGAAGGCATATATAAAAGAGCCGAAGATAAATATCCGATAGGTGCGTACTGGTCAAGGGAAAGTGAGTTCAGGCCGTATTTTAACTTTATCGGTAATGAATATGACGGATGGTGGGGACATGATACTCTGCCGAAGCTTTACTATGAAAACAGTAAAAAACTTATAGATGAGGTGCTTAATATAGCGAAAAAGTGGGTATCACCGCCTTTTAATGTAGACGGTTGGAGACTTGACGTTGCGGCGGATTTGGGATATAGCCATGAGTTTAATCATGTATTCTGGTCTATGTTCAGAGAGGCGGTAAAGAGTGCCAACAATGATGCGGTGATTCTTGCAGAGCATTATGGTGATCCGAGTTTTTGGCTGGACGGCAAATGTTGGGACGGCGTAATGAACTACGACGGATTTATGGAGCCTGTAAGCTGGTTTTTGACAGGACTTGAGAAGCACTCCGACGGAGCTGATATGAATCTGAAAGGAAACTCGGATGCATTCTTTCTTATGCTTAACAATGCACTTGGAAAGATGCCTTATGATTCCGCACTTGTATCGATGATTCAGCTTTCAAACCATGACCACTCAAGATTTCTTACCAGAACCAACGGTATTGTGGGAAGAATAAATACTCATAAGTCTGAGGATGCAAGTAGCGGCGTGAAGCTTGAGGTTATGAGACAGGCTATAATGATGCAGGTGACATTACCGGGAGCACCTACAATATACTACGGCGATGAAGTGGGTGTATGCGGATTTACAGACCCCGACAGCAGAAGAACATATCCTTGGGGACATGAAAATCTTGAGCTTTTAGAGTATCACAGGTATGTGAACAGATGGCATAAGGTCAGAAAAGAATTAAAGAGCGGTTCTTTGATAAAGCTTATTTCAGACGCCGGAACGGTATGTTATGCCAGAGTTTTAAAGGACAATGTTTCGGTAATTGTTATCAATACCGGGGAGTATACAAAGAAAATAGATATACCGCTTTACCTCACAGGAATGAGAGATAATGCGATAATAAGCAGGGTAATCTATACAAATAAAACAGGTTACAATGTTGGCAGAGTGACTTATGTAAATGACAACGGATATTTGAACATGGATATAGAGCCACATTCCGGATATTTACTGGTCAGCGAAAACTTATAAGGGCTACATGGAGATTATATGCCAAAGGATAATGAAAAATATATCGGGAAGATGTTTGACAATACGGACTTGAAGCTACTTATAGTCCCGCTTATTATAGAACAGTTCTCAGCTATAACGGTAGGTATGTCGGATACCGTAATGGTAAGCTTTGCAGGCGAGGCTGCGGTATCCGGGGTATCTCTTGTGGACATGGTCAACAATGTAATAATATCACTGCTTGCGGCACTGGCAACAGGCGGTGCGGTTGTAATCAGCCAGTTTATCGGCGCAAGAAGGCATGAGGATGCCTGCATGGCTGCTGCACAGCTTGAGCTGATGGCTTTTATTGTAGCCGTCTTTATATCAATATTTTCAGTAGTATTTGCACATCCTCTGATATCCGTACTTTTCGGAAATATAGACAGCGAAGTTTTTGAGGCTAGTAAGAAATACTTAATAATAACCGCAATAAGCTTTCCCATGCTTGCAATATATAACTCCGGAGCGGCAATATACAGAAGTATCGGAGATTCAAAGACTTCCATGAAGGTAAGTATACTCATGAATATAATAAATGTTGTGGGTAATTATATAGGAGTCTTTATACTTCATCTGGGTGTTGCAGGTGTGGCAATACCGAGTGTTATATCAAGAAGTGTTGCGGCGGTTGTGATAACAATACTTGCATCTAAAAATAAGGGCGCAACGGTTTTTTTGAAGATTAAGGAAGTCTTTGGTATAAAGTCTGACTTTATGAGAAGGATCCTCTATATCGGAATACCTTCAGGTATTGAAAATTCACTATTTCAGGTCGGAAGAGTGGCGGTTGTCTCCATTATCTCAAACTTCGGAAGAACTCAGATAGCCGCCAACGCTATTGCCAACAATCTGGACGGTCTGGGTGTAAATATGGGAAATGCAATAGGTATTGCAATGATTACGGTAATAGGTCGCTGTGTGGGAGCAGGTAAGTATAAGGAAGCCAAGTATTATGTAAAGAAACTTATGTTTATCGGATATCTGGTTATTATAGTACCTGCTTTAATTATTTTCTTATTCCAAAATTCCTTTATTTCAATATACAATGTAACTGATGCCACAAAGGAACTTACCGCTGTTTTGGTTTGGATACATATGGGTGTTGCCATATTTTTATGGCCGTTAAGCTTTATACTTCCGAACGCGTTAAGAGCCGGAAATGATGTCAAATTTACAATGGGTATCAGCCTGTTTTCAATGGCGGTATTCAGATTCGGCACATCAATGTTTATAGCAAAGGTATTTCACATAGGAGCTGTCGGAGTATGGTGCGCAATGATAATAGATTGGATTTTCAGATCCTCCAATTTTGTATACAGATTCGCATCCGGAAAGTGGTGGCATAAGAATTTAAAAAAGGAGTAATATGATAGTAGATTTACATTGTGATACGATAAGCGAAATATATAAGAAAACAGGGCTGACTCTAAGGGAAAACAATCTGATGATTGACATAGAAAAGCTTAAAAAATCAAATGTAATCGTACAGTGCTTTGCAATGTTTACCCATCTTAAGTATGTGAGCGAACCGTATAAGTATGTTAATGCTTTGATAGACCTATATGAAGAAGAGATAAATAAAAATAAAAGTGATATTGATTTTGCAAAAACTTATGATGATATTTTAAGGAATTCGGATAATAAGAAGATATCGGCTTTTTTGACCATAGAAGAGGGAGAGGCTATAGAGGGCAGCATTGAAAAGCTTGAACATTTCTATAAAAGAGGCGTGAGAATGATGACTCTGACATGGAATTTTGAGAACTCTATCGGATTTGGTAATAAAAGAATCACAAAAAACGGTGAATTTGCAGGATATGTTCCGGATAGAGAGAACGGACTGAAGCCTTTCGGTTTTGAAGTTGTAGAAAAAATGGAAGAACTGGGAATGATTGTAGATGTTTCACATATGTCGGATGCCGGAATTTATGATATAATTGATGTGGCAAAGAGGCCTTTTGTTGCAAGTCATTCAAATGCCCGAGAAGTTTGTAATCATGCAAGGAATCTTACAGATGATATGATAAAAAAGATGGCGGATAAAGGTTGTATATCGGGGCTTAATTTTTATCCTGAGTTTTTATCTGCAGATTTTTCAAACAGAGAGAGAAAAGCTTATATAAAGGACGCCGTAGAGATGTTAAAATACATGGTAAAGGTGGGCGGAAGTGAGTTTGTTGCACTCGGTTCCGACTATGACGGCTTTTGTGATACTATTGAGTGGAAAGACGCTTCAGGGACTAAGGATTTGATTGATGCGATGGAAAGAGAAGGATTCAGTCACAGCCTTATTGAAAACATAACATATAAAAACGCACTGAGAGTAATAAAGGAAGTGGTAAAATGATTAGGTTTGTAATACTTATTTTAATACTTGCGGCTGTATGTGCAGTTTATACACTACATGCAAAGATGGATGAAACCGAGGCGAAAAAGGGTGAAAAAAGCGGTGAAAAAATCATAGATGATATGATAAAGAACAATGTAATAGATGAAATAGCAAAGGGTAAGGATAGAGGCTAATGAGTACAGCAGTGGTATTAGATAGTAATTGCGGTTTGACCGGTGAAGAGGCAAAAAGATACGGGATGTATATTTTACCTATGCCGTTTATGATTGACGGCAAGGAGCATTTGGACGGGATAGATATCACACGTGAAGAGTTTTTACGGAAACAGGAAGAGGGAGCCAGTATAATCACTTCACAGCCTTCCCCTGAAAATGTTATGAATCTGTGGGATGAGCTTTTAAAGACATATGACTCTGTAATACATATTCCTATGACATCAGGTCTTTCAGGTTCGTGTGATACGGCAACCATGCTTGCAAGTGAGGATGAGTATTTAGGCAGAGTATTTGTGGTGAATGATAAGAGGATATCTGTTACACAGATAAGTGCAGGGCTTGATGCACTGAAATTGATTGAGGCCGGTTTTACACCTGATAAGATAAAAGAAAAGCTTGAAGCCGATGCTTTGAAGTCCGGAATTTATGTAATGGTCAGTGATATAAAATACCTGAAAAAGGGAGGCAGAATAACACCTATGGCGGCCGCACTTGCTTCACTTTTGAAGATAAAGCCTGTGCTTCAGCTTCATGAAGGAAAGATAGACGCTTATGCCAAGGCAAGAACGTTTAAGCAGGCAAAACAGATAATGGTGGAAGCGATAAAAAAAGACTTAAGCGAAAGACTGAATGATCCTATGTGTAAGGATTCAAGACTGATGATAGCACAGTACGGTTATCTTGATTTTGCAAAAGAGTTTGCCACAGAGCTTGAGGCTGAGTTCGGTAAGGTTGAGATAGTCAATCTGTCACTGTCGGTTGCCACACATATAGGTCCGGGAACAGTTGCTTTGGCTGTTGCAAGAAAGATAAGTACAGACTGATATGGATGAGGAGAAGAAGAAATTCAAGTTTAAAATACCGGCCGTAAGCTTTCGTTTACTGCTTACAATAGTATTTATAGTGTTCGGCATAACACCTGTATTTATATATGGAAGAATGGTAAGCCGTACCAATCTTTCATCAAGGATTGATGCCAGAAAGATAGAACTTCAGACCAAGGGACTTATGCTGAGCAATAAGCTTACAAGAGGCAATTTTTTGAAAGATCCCAAAGAAAGGGGAAGTCTTAATTCGGAGATAGATACGATGGCGGAAATCTATAACGGTAGAATAGTTGTAATAGACAAGTCATATAATACCATTGTGGATACTTTCAATCTGGCGGTCGGAAAGATAAATATAGCACCTGAGATAATAGATACTTTCAACGGTACAAATACAAATATTTATAACAAGAAAAAGTCATATATTTTGCAGACAATGCCTATATATGAGACAATAGACAATAAAAATATAGACGGAGTTTTGCTCTTTATTGCATCTACAGACAACCTGATTGCGGTAGCGGAAGGGGTAGGAAATACGGAACGGTTCCTCTATATTACATTATCCGCCATAGTGGCTGTACTCTCTATAATAACGGCAGGCAGAATGCTTAGGCCGCTTACAAAACTGAGGGACGATATAGCAAGCATAGGGTACGGAAAGCTTGACCAAAAGCTTGAGCATAATGAGTATAAGCTCACAAAGTCCATATCGGAGAATATCAATGCGACACTTTCAAAGTTACAGGCGGCGGATAAGTTAAGAGATGAGTTCGTGGCAAATGTGTCACATGAGCTGAAGACTCCTATAACTTCAATAAGAGTTTTGGCGGACTCGCTGATAGGTATGGAGAATGTACCGAACGAGATGTATGCGGAGTTTATGCACGATATTTCGGATGAGATAGACAGAGAGGCAAAGATAATTGACGACCTTTTATCACTTGTGAAGCTTGACAAGGCGGCAAACACATTGGTAACCGAGCAGGTGGATATCAATCAGCTTATAAAGCAAATACTGAAGAGACTAAGGCCTATAGCCGATAAAAGAGATATTGAGCTTACATTTGAGACTGTCAGAGAGGTGAATGCGGATGTGGACGAGACCAAGCTTTCACTGGCTATCAACAATTTGATAGAAAATGCCATAAAATATAATAAGGACGGCGGCTTTGTAAAGGTAAGTATTGATGCCGACCATAAGTTTTTCTATATTCAGGTAAAGGACTCAGGAGACGGCATTGCACCTGAGTATCAGGACCTTATATTTGAAAGATTTTATCGTATTGACAAGGCAAGATCAAGACAGACAGGCGGTACCGGGCTTGGACTTGCAATTACCAGAAATGTGGTGCATCTGCATGACGGTATTATAAAGGTGTCAAGTAAAGAGGGCGAGGGAACCACCTTCACAGTAAGAATTCCTCTGAATCATGTAAAAAGGAGGGATAAAAAATGAAAAATAAAATCTTACTTTTTTTGATGATTATATTTTCATTTACTCTTGCAGCTTGTAAGAAAAAAGATGATAAACCTCTTTCAGACACGGAGTATTATGTATATTATATAAACACCGCAATGGATAAGCTTGTAGAAAACAGATATACGGTTTCTCTTCCAAGTGATGATGTGGACGGATTGGTGGATGAGCTTATGGCACAGTTTTTGAAGGTACCTGATGATTTGGAGGCTGTAAGCGCATTGCCTGACAAGGTCACATATCAGGGATTTAACAGAGACGGTAATATACTGTATTTGAACTTTGATACCAATTATCAAAGTATGGATGTCAGCAGAGAGGTGCTTGCAAGAGCGGCGCTGGCAAAGACTCTGACGCAGATAGACGGAATAGATTATATAAGTATTAGTTCAGGAGACCAGTCGCTTATCAATGCACTTGGAGAGAATGTAGGACTTATAAGTTCAAGCAATTTTATAAACAGTATTTCAAATGTAAACAGCTTTGAAAAGGCCACCCTTACACTGTATTTTGCAGATGAAGAGGGTACGAAGCTTGTGCCTGAGACCAGAGAGATGTTCTACGATATTAATACTTCAAAAGAGAGGCTTATAATAGACGAGCTTATGAAAGGGCCGGCCAATACGAAACTTAAGGCCACTATCCCGAATGACACGAAGGTTATAAGTGTAACTGTGAACGAAGGTATTTGCTATGTAAATTTTGATGAAGGTTTTTTAAATGCATTGCCGGATGTTTTGGACAGTATTACAATATATTCAATAGTGGATTCACTTTCTGAACTGCCGAATATATCTCGTGTACAGATACTGGTAAACGGAAAATCAGATAAAAATTATAATTCGATTTCTTTGGGAACTTCCGTAGAGAGAAATCTTGACTATGTAAAAGAGGAAAAATAATGAAAAGACCATGTGTACTTATAGTAACGGCCTGCCTGCTTGGAGAGCTTTTAGGATGTTATATAAGTATATTGAAACTTGGGGTGATTTGCATCATCCCGGTTTCGGTCTGTCTTATCTTAGTATTCAAAAAAATAATTCAAATCAAAAAAATATATATTCTTATTTTCTTTATTGTCTTTATTATATTCACGCTTAGAATCAAGTATGAAATCCGGTTTGAAAGAGAATTTGTATCACAGAATGTGGACAATAAAAAAGAAAATAAATGTGTTTGCAAAAATATAAAAAGTATAAGCTTCAAGGATGATGTGGTGATTTTTACATCAAGGGGTATGATATATTATCTGGACGCGGATAAGTTTTACGGTGATATAAGTATAGGAAACAGTGTCAACTTTTACGGAAAGGCGGAAGAGATAAAAAGTAACCAAAACCCCGGTGAATTTGATGCAAAAAACTACTATAGAACCAAAGGTATATACTGTAAAATGACGGTAAACAAATATACCGTTACAGATAAAAGCTGTGACCTTATAGGTTGTTTTTTCTTTAATCTGCGGCAGTATCTGATAAAAAGGATAGAGAGTATCTTTGATGAAAAAACTGCGGGACTTTTAAAAGCAATTTTACTTGGCGTAAGAGCGGACCTTGACAAAGATGTATACAAAATGTATCAAAAAAACGGAATAGCACATTTGTTGGCAATATCCGGTCTGCATGTCTCATTGCTTGGAATCGGTCTTTATAAGCTTTTAAGGAAAATATTGCAAAGAAGCTTTTTATTTTCGGCAGGCTTTGCAAGTACATTTCTGCTGTTTTACGGACTGCTTGTAGGTAACGGAGTGAGCATTGCAAGAGCAGGAGCTATGCTTGTACTTTATTTTATCGCGGAGGTACTTGGAAGAAGCTACTGTCTGATATCGGCACTTTGTATAAGTGCGGTAAGTATATGTCTTATAGCGCCGTTTGAGGTTTTCGGAGTAAGCTTTCAACTCTCATTCGGGGCAGTGTTAAGTCTTGGCGGAGTGCTTTCATTTGTGTTTAAGAAATTAAAGAAAGAAAAGAAAAACTTCAGTGAAAAAGTATTTGAAGTAATGCTTGTAAGTATGGGAGTTCAGATTCTGACATTGCCGCTTGTTCTTTACTATTTTTATACCTTTCCTGTATATGCCTTTTTATTAAATATAGCGGTAATACCTCTGATGAGCTTTGTACTGTATTCCGCGATATTATCACTTGTATTGAATATAATGAGTCTTTTTTTATATAAGTATATCGGCCTTATTGCTGTAGGCATCCTAAACTTCTATGAGTTTATCTGTACAGCTGCAAGTCATCTTCCTATGCATAGGATTATTTTCGGAAGACCGAATATTATACAGATTTTTATTTATTACACTGTTTTGACTGTATTGGCGGCTTTGGCAATCTTTAAGAAGAAAAGAATTTTTTTACTGCTTTGTATTCCGTCCGTTTTTATTTTGTTTCCGTTTTTTAGGAGTGATGAAGTGGTTTATTTGGATGTGGGGCAGGGCGACGGCATCTATATGCATATTGATGATAATGATATTTTGATAGATTGCGGCAGTACCTCCAAGCTTTCACTGGGCGAGTACACTATGGAGCCGTTTTTATTGTATAAGGGTGTGGATGATATAGAGATGTCCTTTGTCACACATTCAGATATTGACCATATAAGCGGAGTATTGTATTTGCTTGACAGTGATATAAGGATTGAAAATTTGTACCTGCCTTATCAGGCAATGAATGATGCTTCATATGATGAATTAAAGCAAAAAGCTGCAAATTGCGGGACTAATGTGGTGTATTTGAGCAGAGGTGATCACTTAAACCTCGGGCATTTAAAGATTGAATGTCTGTGGCCTGATAAAGAGCCTAAGGAAAATGTAAATGAGCAAAGTCAGACCTTTATTGTAGAGGCTTTTAATAAAAGATTGTTGTTTACAGGAGATATAGGTAGGTCAAGTGAAGAGAGTATTTTAAAATACGGTAGTATCGGCAAGGTAGATATACTGAAGGTGGCACACCACGGCTCAAAAAACTCTTCTCTAAAGGACTTTATTGAGGATGTAAGTCCGACCTATGCCGTGATATCATATGGAAAAAACAATCACTACGGTCATCCAAGCCCTAAAACTTTGGATACCTTGAGAGAAAAAGGTTGTATTATCTATGAAACGGCAAAGATGGGGGCAATAGAGGTGAAGCTTAGGTGAAGGAAAGTACACAAATATCTTTTTAATTTTGAGCAAAGAAAAAGACGATAGATGGTTTTCTGTCGTCTTATATCTTTAATAATTGATTTCCATTTATCTTTTGATATTTTCACAAAAGAAAATTTATCAAATATTTTTAATATTTCTTTTGTATTTTTGTTTGTTATACATGAACCATTTACTGTAAATCCCATCATAAACATTTATTCTCCCTATATAAACACTGCTTTATTAAAAATATTATTATCTGTTCTAAATAATAAGTCAATACGGTTGATAACGCGGATACAAAAAATTCGGTTGGCAGAGTTACCAACAAAAACCCTGCCAACCGAATCAATCATAATAAATCAAAAAAAATTTCGGTACTTTTATAATGGAAATATAATATCCATGTACAGTAACCTATAATTAAATTTTAGAACTTAATAAATACAAAATGTATTTATTTTAATTATAAAATATGATATGATTCTTTATAAGGAGGAGTTTTGATGAATGGCATTTTTTTAGTAAGTTATAGAGTAAAAGGTATTAAAAATTTTGAAGAAGAAGTCTCTCTTTCCTTTTATAAAAAAACAATTACCAAACCCATAGATACAGGTAATTATAATGTTAAGGGGATATATGGAATGAACGGCTCCGGAAAGTCGGCTATAATCAGTTCTGTAGATATTTTAAGGAATCTTCTTGTTAATGAAAATTACCTTAATAATCCTATAATCCAAAATAGCTTAGATGAGATTATAAATAAAAAGATAGAGGAATTACATATAGGTACAAAATTTTTGCTTAAATTGACCGAAGATACAGCTTATTTATATGAATATGAGGTTGTACTTAAAAAGAATAATTTTGGGAAATATGCAATTGACAGTGAACAGTTATCATGTAGAAATGCGTTTTATAAAAAAGATGAATTTATTCCTGTATTCAAGGTTAAAAAAGGCGAGATAGAGTATATTAATACCAATAAAGATATTGTGTTGGAAAGAGATTTTAGAGAGAAAACTAAGAATTTACTATCAAACTCATCTGCATCATCTTTGTTTCTTATGAAATTTCTTCATAATAAAATTAAAACTGTTAATATTGCTTCAATTATTGTGGGAACCCTAGCATTGCTGTGGTATTCATTTAATATGCATGTATATATGGATCAATCAGATAATCATACTGATTATTTTGTAAATGATATATTAAATAAAAATAGTGAAAAAAATATAAAAATTCATGCCGCTCAGATGAATGTATTACATATATTTGATATGCCGAACTTGAGTATATTCTCATGTAAAACAGACACTATTCCGGTAGATAAATATGAATCATATAAAGATTCTGTTAAAAAGCTAAAAAAGTTTATTCAAATCTTTAAGCCTGAATTAAAGGATATTGAGATTGAAAAAAAGGATAAGGGGGTTGATTATGTTTGTAGTTTAAATATGGTATATGAAGGATTTAGTATTAATAGTGAGTTTGAAAGTACGGGAATCAAAAAACTTATAAAACTGTACGCTTATTTACAGGAAATGGTAAAAGGGGGGATTGTGTTTATTGATGAGCTGGATTCAAATCTTCATGATGTGTACCTATGTGCATTACTGGAATATTTAATGGATTACGGACAGGGGCAGCTATGTTTTACAACTCATAATGTCGGTCCTATGGATATATTAAAGAGAAATAAGAAATCTATAGATTTCCTTTCGATTGATAATAAAATCTATCCGTGGAAGACGAACGGTAATTATTCGCCTGCAAAACTGTATAGAAACGGAATGATAGAGGGTTCACCTTTTAATATTGATGCTATTGATTTTATAGATGTCTTTGATACACCGGAGGGTTGATATGGGGCTTCAGTTAATTTTTGCTGTGGAAACAAATAAGACCTGCAAGTCGGATTGGATTTATATTAAAGATACGATTGACAGGTTTTATAAATGTAGTGCCAACAGCCTAAAGTTATCTATTATATATATGAATGGAAAAACAAATTACAGAAGTAAAGAAAAGGAAGTCCGGTCTTTGATTAATCAATATGATAGAATAAATAATACATCAAAGGTTATATACTGTATTGACTGTGATAATTATGATAGTAAACCGGACGATAAAAATTTCATTGATAATATTATTAAGTTTTGTGAAGAACATGACTATGAATGTGTATGGTTTTGTAAAGATATTGAAAGCGTTTATTGGGGCGAGAAAGGGTCTAACAACCAGAAGAAAAACAAAGCTATAAGTTTCAAGAAAAATAGAATGATTGATAATATAAATAAAAAAATATATCAGTAACAACATACAAAATAAATACAAGTAATATATTAACAATACTGGATAAGTTTATTGAACAAGGTACTTTTGAAAGAAATGGTATAAATTGATTTCATACTTTGATACTGAATATATGGCTTATTTTAAAGAGACGGAGTTTACGGTAGGGTTGCATGGAGGTATGGTAGTAAAATATATTGACAATGATATTGAAATCAGTCTTGACGGTATATTGGTTTTAAGGAAAGATGGTTTGGGTTTGCAGATTAAAGAAGTTCATCTGTCTGATACCATGGATGAAAGCCCGGAACAGCATAAAGCATACGAGTACATGTTTATGGACTAAAGACGAGCCTTAAGTATAAAAGTAATTGAATTTGTAGATTGTGTATTATTATAGTTTATAAATTGAAACAGATAAAAATGGGCTATCACTTTAAGCTTTTTAGTTCTTAAAGTGATAGCCTTA
Source organism: Lachnoanaerobaculum sp. (assembly GCF_057250505.1). Lineage (NCBI taxonomy): Bacteria > Bacillati > Bacillota > Clostridia > Lachnospirales > Lachnospiraceae > Lachnoanaerobaculum > Lachnoanaerobaculum sp. Next base: position 49,413 of record NZ_DBHIEQ010000019.1, read on the forward strand.
TTTTATTCAATATTATCAATATTTAAGCTATATCCAAGGACTTCACCTACATCAGTGATTTTTCCGGTAAGTGTGACCATTGAGTTTTTAGATAATTCAGCAACTTTAGCTTTTGTTTCGTCATTTTTTATATAGCATTGAACACCAATGATAGCAAAGTCAGTCTCAGGTACTAAATCAATGTATTTTCCTGAACTGTCAATATTGCTTAGCTTACCTGTAATACGAACATATTCTCCCTTATGTGCATCACTTGCCTTTAGTGCATTGTCATTTAGCTGTGCCATTAAATCATCTACAGTGTAAGAGGTATATTCTATTGATGCTGTAGTACTTTCCGAGGTGGAGTTTTCAGCTGATGAATTAGTTGAATCAGGCTTGCCCGATACTGTCGTTTTGCTGTTTTTCTTGCCACCTGAAGTGATAGCCGCTATAATAATGATTATTACAACAATAGCTATAAACCATGGTCTTGTAAAAATAGGTTTTTTATTTTTTGCACCACAGTGTGGGCAAACTTTGGCATTTTTAGCCATCTCTTTACCACAAGTCTTGCAAGTGGTCATTTTGTTATTACTCATATTTCCTCCTGATTAAATAAAACTTAAGAAAAGCTTACGATACTATTATATATATATATATATTTGTCAAGTTATATTTTGGGTAAAATCGCTCATAAAACGAGATATAGTTCAGTTATGTCTCGGTTTATAAAAATATAAACCAAGTTATAATCCCCCCAGATATTTGAATGGTTAAAAAGTAATAATATAATTCGTATGCAAAAATATATAGCTATTTCGGAACATGCGTACATATAGATAAAAATTATTAAAAAAAATTTCTCCCTCCCCCCATTTTTTTCATTTCCTTTCCCGAATACTATATTATCGGCGAAAAACATATTGAACAGAGCCGAAGAAAATAATGATTTATATGGGCAAAGCCCGAAAGGAGAAAATATTATGTTTAAGAAAAAAATTATTGCAGCAGGGATGACAGCGTTTGCTATTACAACTATGGCAGGAATCACAGCATTGGCATCACAGGAATTTGGAAATCAGAATATGCCGGTAAGAAATATGCAGAATCAAAACTTTGGAGAATCTTTTGATAAAGGCTTTGAAAGAGGCGGACTTTTTAACGGTGGCAATATAGGTCAGGGAATGATGAATAATGGAGCTTTTGATGAAAGCAACATACCTTCGGATATGCCACAGAATAAAAACAACACCGAAGGCTTTAGTGATTTTGAAAATAGTTTAAGTGATACAGATAATGACCAGTCAGGTAAGCGCCCGGCATTTAGCGGAGTTGATAACCAGTCAACTGAAAGACCTGCATTTGAAGGAAGTAACAACCAGTCAGATGATAGACTAACATTTGGAACAGGGGATAATCAGTCAGGCAACAGACCGTCTCTTGGAAGAAAGTCTGACGAAGAGGCTATGAAGGAGGGTAATCCTACACCGGAACTTCCTGAGGGTGTTACTATGGAAAATACGGGAATAGAAAATATGAATAATTCTGCTTTTGGATTGGGCGGTATGATGGAGCAGGGCTTTTCTGCCGGAAACAGTTCTAAGTATTTCGGTATGAACCAAAATGCAAGGGACGAACAAAGTTACAATGCAGCAGAAGACTCCGGTATTTCAGCATACAGACCGGCGTTTGCAGGAAGTGATAATCAGTCAACTGATCAACCAATATTTGAAGAATCTGATAATAACCAGTCAAGCGAACGCTCTAAATTTGGAGTAGTTGGCAACCAGTCAGGTGAGCGCCCTGCATATGGAGAGGCAGACAGCCAGTCGGGTGAACACTCTACATTTGGAGTAGCAGACAACCAGTCGGGCAAACGACCTGCATTTGAAGGTGGTAACAACCAGTCAGATGATAGACCAACATTTGGAACAGGGGATAATCAGTCAGGTAACAGACCTTCACTTGGAAGAAAGTCTGATGAAGAGGCTATGAAAGAGGGTAATCCCAGACCGGAGCTTCCTGAGGGTGTTACTGCTGATGATGTTAGTGTAGGAGCTTAATCTCTGCTTATTTTCTACACATTGACGATTTAATGATTTTAAAGTAATGTTTTATTCACTATAAAACATTGCTCATTGTATAGCCCCGTGCTGCCGTGAAACGGTTTTGTGCGGGTGCTATGTTTGATATTTATATTGACCGGATATTGTCCGTTTACATAGATTAAATGAAAAGCACTTGCTTTATCATTTATTTTACAGTACTTTATCAGAATATACTCGGAATTAAAGTGCTGTTGCAAAAGACCTGTCGGTCAAGGGAAAGTAATTGTTGTTGACTGTAAATCAGGCAAAATGTTATGCCTTTTGGGAGATCTTGCGTGTTTATATTTGCTACTAATCAATTTTCCGATTCTGTGTTTAAGGCACA
>NZ_DBHIEQ010000019.1:51837-59080 GCF_057250505.1 Lachnoanaerobaculum sp.
GGCACAGACGGATGAAAATTATATGAATACTTTTATAAGTAAGCATAAAAAATTTATTTTAATAAGTGCTTTTCGAGCAACGAAACGTTTTATATCAGAAAATGATGATGAATATTCTGTAGCTATGATTGCCTTTTGTGAAGCGATAAAATCCTATGAAGAGTCCAAGGGAAGCTTTAAGGGGTTTGCTTTTTTGGTAATCAAAAGGCGGTTGACAGACTATTCCCTTTCACAGGCCCGCTTTCAAAAAGAGCTTTCTGTTGAGCCTGCCTCTATGGATGGCGAAATCGAAAATGAAGAAGAAGTAAGTGCCTTACAAATAGAAATACGACAAAGATCTGTAGAAATATCTGCGGCAGAGGGTGTCGGTGTGGAAGCCCCGGGTTCAACCCCTATGCAGGATGAGATTGCAGCAGTACAAAATCTGCTTTCAGGCTATAATTTTTCTTTTTTTGACCTGACAGAATGCTCTCCAAAGGCGGAAAAGACAAAGATAGCTTGTGCAAAGGCGGTAGCCGTACTTTTGCAAAATCCGACTCTTTTCAAAAAAATGCAAACTACAAAAACACTTCCTGTTAAGGACATTTCATCAGACAAAGATATTTCTGTAAAGATTTTGGAAAGGCATAGAAAATATATTATAGCAGCGGCAGAAATTATGCAGGGGGATTATCCTCTGCTGAAAGAATATATGAGTTATATCAGAAAGGCATTGGAATCAGAACTATGAAAGCAGTAGTACTGGAAATCAAAGAAAATTGGGCTGCCGTTCTATGTGAGGATGGAGTCGTTAGAAAAATTAAAAAAGGTAAGCTCTCTGTCGGGGATTCTTTGGATATAAGTCCTGAAAGCCGTGGTAAGATACTCTCACTCGGCTCATTTAGAAGATATCTTGCCGGCAGTGCTGCGGCACTATTTTTGCTTACTGCCGGAGCAGGTGGAGTATACTCCTATAATACCGTTTGGGCATGCTCCTATGTGTCCTTGGATATAAATCCGTCAATAGAGTATACCTTGAACAGACAAAATTATGTAATTAAGGTAAAGGGACTTAATGAAGAAGGACAGGGAATTGTGGATGAGTTGATGAAGACATCACTGCATCATGCCACATTGGAAGAAACTTTGGAACAGACAAAGCTGATTCTTTCACAAAAAAAATATCTAAACAGTGATACCGGAGAATATGTGCTGATAAATGTGTCTGCAAGCAATGATAGACGCATGAACATTTTGCAAAAGGAGGCTTTATCAGCATTTAGTACAGAGCAGACAAAGGGTAAATTAAATCTTGTACTTACAGGCTCTACCTTAAAAGAACATAAAACAGCAAGTTCCTTAGGCATTTCCACAGGAACTTATCAGCAGATTCAATATATTAAAGCGAAGTCTCAAAAGGATGGGAATGAATCATCCACCGATGCTAAAACTTTTGCAATACAGCCGGCAGATATTGTGAAGTATAAAAACTATACAGTTTCAGAGCTTTTAGAATCCTCAGGACAAACCGAAAACTCAAATAATACTATCGAGACTTCCGTGGAAACCGGGCAGTCTGTTGATTTGCAAAGTTCATCAGCTTTACAGGAAGAAAAAAATAATCAAAAGAGCATGGAAACAGATTCTAGCAAGATGCCGGAATCTTCTAAAAATAATAAAGAACAGTCAGCTTCGCAGACAGAAAAAAATACCGGCAGTGAGCAGGAGATAGAGTCTCAAAATAAAAGTAAGTCAAATGATAAAGCTCCTAAAAATTCTAAAGATAAAAGTCTTGAAGAAGGACAAGGTACACAGAGTAATGAGCCACAACAAAGCAGCCGGATACAAAGCAGTGAGCCACAACAAAGCAGCCGGATACAAAGCAGTGAGCCACAACAAAGTAATAGCCCGATAAAAGGCGGTGAGTCACAGCAAAGTACCAGCCCGGTAAAAGGTGGTGAGTCACAGCAAAGTACCAGCCCGGTAAAAGGTGGTGAATCACAGCAAAGTAACAGCCCGATGCAAAGCAGTGAGTCACAACAAAATAACAGTTCAATACAGGGTAATGAGCCTAAACAAAATGGCAGTCTGCCACAAAGCAATGAATCAAATAATACTTCACTGCAGAGTAATGATTTGTCACAAAGCAATGATTCAATGCAGGATAATACTCCCGGAAGTATGAGATAAATACCCGCAATAATCAGGCTGACAACAGAGCCTCTTAACCTGTTTTATTAAATATAATACCTCATAATATGATTGTTAAAATAATGCAAAAATCGCCGGAGTGTAAGAAGCCGGCGATTTTTTACTGTGCTACAGACTTTTCCTGTATTTTTCACATACAATAAATCCTACCGATAAAACAGCGATTATTCCCCCGGCTGAAAATATAATTGAATTTACTGTACTGAATTTATCTGAATTGTATAAAGCTATAAATTTTTTGATTTCATCAAAGGTATACCAGCCCTTTTTTATAGAAATCTTATCTCTCTCGATATTGACTAAAACCCTTATTTTTAATGAATCATCATCAAAAACTTTTACCAACAGTACTGAGCCGAAGGGGGGTGGCTCTGTCTGCCCCGAGCAAGAGGATATTTGTCATTCCGGTATTATATTGTTCACCCAGAAGGTCAGACATTAGAGTGATCGTTGTATAATTTTTGTCTTCATAAATGAAATTCATGGATTCAAAAAGCTTACCACTATCATCATAAGAAAGCACTCTCTCAAAATATTCATTTGACGGCTGATACTCTGTTACAACCCAGCTGGAATCCTTAATATCAATAGTATCTGTATTCGACTCAAAGACAAGTTCTCTAAGTTCATCCTCTGATTTTATCTTGCTGACAGGTACCGCATTGTAAACAAAGAATAGCTCTGTATTATCTACAATACTTTGAGTAGGCTCTCCGTTTTTTGAAAGAGCATTTATCAAAATTTAAACATTACTGTATTCGTAAAAAAGTATAATTATTCTCTAATATTTCCATAATCAAAGATTTAAAGTGAAATATACCAACACAGATATATTTTTATACATATAAAAATGATGTATTTTCTTATTCTAAAAGATGTTATACTAAAATAGTTGTAAAATAAAAAGGAGATTTCTATGTCAAAAACTTATACCAATTCGTATTTGTTTAAGAGGTTTTTGCCTTATTACAGCAAATATTATCCTACACTTATACTTGATTTGATATGTGCCGGATTTTCTACAATGTGTGATTTGGTACTGCCGATAATACTGAGATATCTGACAAATACTGCAAGACAAAATATAGAGCTGCTTACTCTAAAACTTATAATAACACTTGGAGCGATATTTGTATTGCTTCGTATAATAGATACCATAGCCAATTACTATATGCAAAATATCGGACATGTTATGGGAGCCAAGATAGAGACGGATATGAGATATGATATTTTTTCGCATATTCAACAACTTCCGTATTCATATTATAACACCAATAAATCCGGTCAGATTTTATCCCGTATAACCACGGATTTGTTTGAAGTTACGGAGTTTTCACATCATTGCCCGGAAGAGTTTTTTATTGCATTTGTAAAATTTGTTATTTCATTTGTGATACTTATAAATATAAATATTGTTCTGACCTTGATTATATTTATGATGATACCGATTATGGTGATTTTTATGTCCTCTGCCAATAAAAAGATGAGAGCGGCACAAAAAGAGCAAAGAAATCATGTCGGTGATATAAATTCAGGTATTGAGAATAATATACTTGGTGCAAAGGTGGTTAAGTCTTTTGCAAATGAGGATTTGGAAGTGGAAAAGTTTCACAGGGAAAACTTGAAATTTTTGGATATTAAAAAAGTGTTTTACAAGCATATGGCAAATTTGCAGGTGGTCTACAGGATTTTTGACGGTATCATGTATTTGACGGTTATTGTACTTGGCAGCCACTATATAAAAATAGGAGTTATAAATGCCGGCGATATGTTTTTATACACTCTTTATATCAATATGCTTTTAAATACTGTAAAAAGAATTGTTGATTTTATGGAGCAGTTCCAAAGAGGAATGACAGGTATTGAAAGATATATCGAGATAATGGATGTAAAAAACGATATAATTGATAGGGAAGATGCCGTTATACTAAAGGATGTACAGGGTGATATTGAGTTTAAGAATGTAAGCTTTTCATATCCTCAAAGTGATGTAAAGATACTTGATAATATAAGCTTTAATATAAATAAGGGAGAAAATATTGCTCTGGTAGGCTCATCAGGAGTCGGTAAAACCACAATATCCAATCTTATCCCCAGATTTTATGAGGTCAGCGGAGGCGAGATACTGATAGACGGCAGGGATATTCGTGATATTAAGCAAAAGTCGCTAAGAGACAATATCGGTATAGTTCAACAGGAAGTGTATTTATTCTCCGGCACTGTATATGAAAATATCGTGTACGGAAAAAAGGATGCAAGCTTTGAAGAGGTTAAAAGGGCTGCAAAGATGGCAGGTGCCTATAATTTTATTATGGAACTTAGCGATAAGTTTGATACATATATAGGTGAGAGAGGCACCAAGCTTTCAGGAGGTCAAAAGCAAAGAATCAGTATAGCAAGAGTATTTCTTAAAAATCCTCCGATACTGATACTTGATGAGGCGACATCGGCACTTGATAATAATTCTGAGGCTATAGTGCAGCAGTCTCTTGAAACATTAAGTGAGGGAAGAACTACAATCACCATAGCTCACAGACTCTCAACAATAAGAAATGCCGATAAAATCTTGGTACTTACTGAAAAAGGCATAGAAGAGTCCGGTACACATGAGGAGTTGCTGAGTAAAAAGGGAATATATTTTAATTTTTATAATAAAAATATAGATGAATTAAAAGAATAAGTTTTTAAGCCAATGAGATGGCGGAATGGAGATATTATGCAGGATATTTTTGATTTGATAGATGAAGATGAGTTGGTGGACATATTTTCAAAGGCGGTGGATATAAAAAGCACAAATCCTAAGGGAAATGAAAAGCCTATGTGTGAATATGTGGAAAGTCTGCTAAAGCAAAACGGTATAGAATATTTTACAGTGCCTGTGGAAGAAGGCAGATATGATATTATAGCAAAAATAAGGGGAAGTCAGGATAAGGATGCCTTGGTATTTACCGGACATATGGATGTTGTTCCGGTATCGGATGACGAGATGAAAAGATGGAATACTCCGCCATTTACCTCGACTATAAAGGACGGTAAATTATATGGAAGAGGAAGTGCGGATATGAAAAGCGGGCTTATATCTGCGATTTATTCAATGATACTGCTGAAAAGAAATAATATCACTCCCAAAAGAGATATAATACTTGCCGCCACCATTGACGAGGAAAATCTTATGAAGGGTTCCAAGGCATTGCAGGATAATGAGGCGTTTAAAAATGCAAAATATCTTATAGTATGTGAGCCTACAGATATGAAAATATGCAATGAGCAAAAAGGAAGAACATGGGCGGATATTTGTGTGCATGGAATGACTGCTCACGGTTCACAAAAAGGTGTGGGAGAAAATGCGATATATCTTGCAATAAAGCTGATTGAAAAGATAAAGCATACAGAGTTTAAGGAGTATCCGGACACATTTTGGCGTACACTTGCCATAAATGCCGGGGTGGAGCCACAGGTAGTACCTGACAGATGCGTATTTACTGTAGATGCCAGACTTCAGGTGGGACATGAGCCGGCTAAGATATGGGAAAAACTTGAAGAGCTTATACAGGAAATAAAATCTGAGAATCCGCATTTTGACGCTACCTATGAGATAGAGGATATGAGAACTTCATGGCATACAAAAAAAGAGGATGAATTGATACAGGGTATTATGTCATCACTGAAAAAGCTTGATATAAATCCTGTTTTTGATACATTTACAGGCTCTACAGATGCCAGTATGCTTATAAAAAACAATCTGATACCTGTAATCATAGGTCCGGGGGATTTGTCTGTGGTGCATAGGGAAAATGAATATGTGGAGCTTAAGCAACTTTTTGAGTCTTGTAAGTTGTATATTGATATAATGACCGGATTATAAGAAAATCTTATAAAGAAAGGGCTGTTCAGTATAAATCCCGGCAGTCACAAGGTTTTTTGGCCTTGTAACTGCCGGGATACTTTATTTGTATTAAGGTTGCCCATTTCAGACAGTCTTAAATTATTTTAATAATATGTTCTACCCACACCCTTTACAGGATTAAGTATTGAGTTGACATCTTCATCTGTGAGATCCATGCCATAGAACTTCTTATAATATTCTTTGATTTTTTCATCCATGTTTATATCCTCAAACTTTTCAGGGTAGGTTGTTTTTGCAATCCACCAAAGAGAAAGCGGAGCATCGGTTGAAGGCGGCCACCAACGGTGCATGCCCAATGGAAATTTATAAACCTGCTTATTTATAACCGCAGGTACCCCGCTCCAGTCGGCACCTTCAACTGTAGTGTTATTATAAAAATCTTCCGGGAAGAAGTCTGAGAGAGTTGAGATAAACATTATGTCGGGTGCCCAGGAATATACCTGTTCCATATTTACATTTCCCTGTGTTCCTTTACCTACATTGATACCTCCGGTTACGGAGATCCAATAATCACTGAAACCTCCTAAGGTAAAGTTGGTATCGCTGTAATGACCGATCATCAATACTTTTTTTCTTTGATCCTCAGGAATATCGGCAAGTCTTTTATTGATTTCATCCTGAACTTCCTTGGCATATTCTGTTATACCGGTAACCTTACTGCCTTCTTCAAAGACCTGTTCCATAAGGCTTATCCATGCATTAAGTGTTTCGATAGTATTGGGGCCGTTAGGGGTAACTGTTGAAAATCCGACAGCGGGTATTCCGGCATTTACAAACTGCTGTCTTTCTTCCTCTCCGCCTGCATAAAATACCACATCAGGCTTAAGTTTTAACAACTCTTCCATATTAAGTTCACCGCCTTTGTAATAATCTATGGAAACATTCAATATATCAGGGGCATATTTTGCCAGAATGGAATTTTTTGCCGCATTTAATGAGTCAGGAGGCATTGAGATAAGTCCGTCCACATTCCGTCCCTATACGAACTTCACTTTTTATTTTTGAATTGGTCAAACTAAGTATGCTGCTTCCACTTGCAGAGTAAAAACAATAACTTTTGCCGATTAATAAATTTTTATCATGTGATAAATTAGTATATCGAATAATTATTAACTGTTACAAACTTCGTTGGTTTTAATTCCTGCT
>NZ_DBHIEQ010000020.1:0-17842 GCF_057250505.1 Lachnoanaerobaculum sp.
TTGTAAAAAAGAATTATAGTCCGAGTAAAGTTTATCAATAGAATCTAACAGACCTATTTGCATAAGTAATAACTGCATATATCATGATTGGGTTATACCCTGTTATTCCCTTATCCGAACAATTGGCTAACAGTCCGGAAAAATTTAAATCCTCCATAACTTTTTTAGGATATAGACTGGATTTTCATCGAGTAAACTCAATTCTATAGAAGCTAAATTTGATTTTCTGTTGGCTTATTTCAAAAAAGTCGTTATAATAATTAACTGTAAGCATAGTTACATTATAACATATAACGGAGAAAGATGGTTATCGTTAGCCATCTTTTTTTGTAAAAATTTAGGGAGGTATAACTCATTTTGAGTTATACCTCCCTTTCTTATGACTGTCATTTCCCGACAGCCCTTCTTGATTTAATATATCATTTATAGTTTCACTATCCTTGTGCCGTGTACGGCGGTAATGCTTGGAAACTTTTTAATCAACTTATCTACATTTTCAAATGTAACTCCTCCGCCCGGCATTATATTTATATTATACTTTTTTGCAAAGGAAATATATTTTTTCAGAGTATCTATATTATCAAAAATATCATTATTTTCGGCACTTCCATGTGTAAGTATTGTATCCACTCCAAGCTTTGACAAAGTCTTTATAGCTTCAAGTCTCTTTTCAAGAGCTTCTTCAGGCTCAAGACCCTCACCGATACGATCAAATGCCATATGGAAAGTAAAATTCATCTCTTTTCTGAAAAACTTAGGTGCACCTATAAGTTCCTTGATATAGTCCTTATCAAGCTCACCGCTCTCCGTAACGGCACCTATAACGGCTCTTTTTACGCCCTGCTTGGCCATCTCCTTAAGATCGTTGTACATAATGGATTTTTCTATATTATTATATACAAAGTCTCCTCCTCTGACCCTTATCATAACAGCCAATTCCACATCATTGCTGTCGCAGATAAACTTTGCGTAATCCCTTACCGCCATACTTACTGTAGTACCACCCACTGCCAAATTGTCACAAAGCTCAATCCTTGTTGCTCCTGCATGAATCACATCTTTCAAATAAGTAACATTTTCAATACAAGCCTCTAAAATCATGTTCTCTCCTTATTTCAATTCTATCTCCACCACGAAAATCTCTATCATACGGCAGTGGATAACACACTATCATTCGGGAAAACTTCCCCCTGTTATGTCTATTATATTCTACAATTATGCATTCGTAAATACTAATAAGGCTTTTGCCAATACAATTTATAATTTTTTTTAATATTTTATAAAATATTTTTAAACATTGCCATTTAAATATTATATTCTATCAAAATTATACTATCTGCAATCCCAAAATTATACTATAACAAAAAACCACCCGGTAAAATTTTGCTTACAGGTAGTTTTTCCTTTTCTTAAAAAATAATAAAATAAAAACACATATTAATTGTGCTTGCATCGTTAGAATCTTAAGGCTTTATATGAGGCTTATTGTAAGGTTCGTCAATCTCAATAGTAGGTGCGACATTCTCCTTAATCTCATTTTTATTGTTATCCGTATCCTTTTTTTGTCTTATTTCGTCTCTGCTGCTTGAGCCGTCATTATATGATGTCCGTAAACCAAGGAATAATGCTCATTTAAAGTACCGTCACACAGACTGCTTAAGAAAATAGACCCTGCAAGTGAAAAGTTATCATCTATATCTTTATTCAGATACTCGGCATCATCGACACACTGAACTACCGGGTAGTTTATATTTGTATCAAAGATATTAAGCCATGCCCTAATATCGGAATATTTTTCAAACAGTGCTTCCACATTTAAGGTATCATTCTCATTTTCGGCGGTGCCGGGGGCATTCTTTAATATTTCACTTGAAAGAGATGCCTCTTTGTACACATGGAAAACATCATAGAGTGAGTATGCGCCGAATAAGAACGTTATCACCGCCATAAGAATAGCGATTATATCTATAATCCTATTTTCTATGTATACACATTTTCCTATAACATTCATTCTTAGTTCTCTTCTTCTCTTTTTCTTCTAAAGAATACAAGAATGAATAAGATACCTGCTCCAATCATGATTGCAAACTGTGCAATACTCATTGCTTGTAGTGTCCACAGTAAGAACAATACATCCATATTTGTTCTGTTTGACATACTTCCGGTCTTATTACTTATTTTCAGTGTAAGGTCATAGATTCCGTCCTTATCCGGATCTTCCACAGTCTTACTTATACCAGTCCTTATTCTTCTGTTTAAAATAGTTCTTCCTCCAGGCTCGTATACAAGTTCAAGATATCTCATTTCATTAGATGAAAGTACTACCAAATTTGTACCGTCCACCGTATATCTAAGTCCTTTTATAAGGCCGGTTTCTCTTTCTATTTGCAGTACATTATTTACTACAGTTCAGTTTTACATTACAGTTCCGGCATATTTATACCTCATACCCACTATGCCGGTATCAAGTTCTATGGTAGTTATTTTATCATTGTCATTACCGAATACTCCGTTATTATTGTTTTTAAATAATTCAAACTTACTTGGATCTGCAGTTATCTCATTGCCGTTTGTATCGACATATTTTACATTCACATAAAACCTGCTGCTTGTCGAGCCCCAATGTAATGAAAATGTTGAAAAACTGTCGGTACTGAAATTAGTTGTAATACTGCCATCATCTTTATCTTTGGTAAGAGCAATATCATCCACCTTGGATATACTCTCATCATCCTTTATATGATATATTTGAACATCCTCAGGATTTATCCCCTTGGGTATCAGTCCGCTGTCAAGCTTTATATTTACATAAACTTGCTTTAGCGGTTCCACCTCACTACCGCTTTCATCTTCAAAATGAATATCCAAAGATATGGTGCTGTCTACATATTCTTCTCCCTCAGTCACATCGCGTCCGGAACTTTCATCATCTGTAACGGTCTCATCAGTAAACGATTTTTCTACATTATCTATATATTCTTCAGTATTTTCGCTTTCTTTATCTTCAGACTTGTTAAGTGTTCCTTTTGAATCCTTATCAATATTTAAATTCTTTAAAAGTAATCTTTTTACATCTTCGTTATTATCCACTCCGGATGTCTTAAGAAGAACTTCTCTGTTAAAACTTCCTTCAGGTGCACTGACTATTACACTTATACCGTCAAGATTCACCTCATACCTTCCGGCATTTGTCGGTGTTGCCACTGCACCGTCAGATGTTATCACCATATCACTAAACTCCGAGTTGGACGGTGTTGCTATATTTACAAGCGTATCCTTAAACAAGTAAGCAAGTAAACATACAAAAAAGACCGCTAAGATCTTCTTGAAATGTTTGTATATAAAATTTAAAATTCCTACTCACCTTCCTCTAACAATTTATATTGCATCCAATATAATATATGTCTATAAATTTTTAAATAGAAAAATTTAAAAATACTACCGGATCTTTTCACGGTAGTATTTTTATAATAATGCTTATTTTACTTCTTACCTCTCTTTGACATCGCAAGTATACTCTGTAAAATTATAAAAAATGCAAGTATGGCAGCTATTATAATTTTTGTCCACCAGGAAGATAATGTTCCCTGAAAACTTACAAAAGCTTCAATGGTACCTTTTATCAGTACCCCAAATAAACTTCCGAATACATTCCCGACTCCGCCTGTAAGCAGTGTACCTCCTATAACCGAACCGGCTATTGCTTCCATCTCAAAACCTTTTGCCTGCTCTACAAAGCCTGCACAAGTGTTTAGGCAGAATAAAAATCCCCCTATTGAACAAAGTATTCCGTTAAGTATATACACCTGCAATTTTATCTTTTTTACATTTAATCCTAAAAGCAGTGCTGACTGTTCATTTCCACCTACAGCATATATGCTTCTTCCAAACTTTGTATACCTTAGTAATACAAACATAAATACCAATATTACCATAGCAACTATTACTGTAGGATAAATATAGGGATATATGGTGACTCCCTTTTTATTTACAATCCCAAATATCGGAATTGTAATCTTATTATTTGCCCATGATAAAAACGCCTCATTTTTTATACTGATCATCTCCTGTGATATAATAGCAGTCATTCCTCTGGCAAAAAACATTCCGGCAAGAGTAACTATAAAAGGCTGAATATTCAAATAGGCTATAAGCACACCTTGTACAAGTCCGAAAGCAAGCCCCATTACCATTACAATTATGATAGAACTTATTGCACTCATTTTCCCTTTTTCCATCATATATGCAAGCATCATACAGATAAGTGCTACAAATGATCCTACTGAAATATCTATTCCTCCTGATATTATTACCATTGTCATACTTGTAGCTATCACTATAAGGCCGGCATTTGATATAAACAGATTTAAAAAAACCTGAGGCTTTTGAAATCCTTTGTCATGGAACATCACAATTCCGATCACATACATTACAATGAAAAGAACCACAGTCATATACAATAAAAAAGTTTTATTCTCTATATTTTTAATCTTATTTCTCATATGCAATCTCCACTTTCTTTTTGCTATGTCTAATATCTCTTATTATTCTTTGTAACTCTTTTGACTGTAAAGAAACAATTATTACGACCACTATCGCCTTGTACACAGGCAGCTGATCGGCAGACACACTCATAGCATACAATGTTGTAGTAAGTGCCTGAATTGTATAAGCTCCTATTACACTTCCAAGAAGTGAGAACCTGCCTCCTCCCAAACTGTTTCCGCCAAGTGCGACCGCAAGTATTGCATCAAGTTCTATATTAAGCCCTGCATTATTGGCATCGGCGGAATATACTCTTGAAGATACTATCATACCGGAAAGACCTGCCAAAAGTCCGCAAAATGCATAAGCTATAAATTGTATAAGTACAGGATTCAGTCCTACAAGTCTTGCCGCCTTATTATTAATACCTACAGTTTCAATATACAGTCCAAGTGCGGTTTTTTTAAGTATCACAAAAGTCACTGCCACTACAGCTATTGCTACAAATACAGGTGTGGGAAGCGGTATACCCTTAATTGAATTGCCAAGCATCTTAAACGAATCCACCCTTATATATGTTATCTGTCCGTTTGTTACAAGCTGTGCCATACCTCTTCCGGCAGTAAAGAGTATCAAAGTGGCAACCATAGGTTGTATATTCATCTTAGCTACAAGAAATGCATTAAACGAACCGCATAAAAGTCCTACCAGTATTGCCGCTAAAAAAGCAATTATATACGGTGCATGGTATATATCTGTAGAGACCTGACCTCCTGCTAAAATAAAGCAGGCAACTGCACCTGCCAATGCACATACGGCACCTACGGATATATCGGTGCCTCCTGATGAAGCTACAACCAAAGTCATACCTACCGCCAATATGACAAGTTCACTTGCACGGTTTATTACATCAATTATATATCCGTAAAGAACACCGTTTTGCACTGTAATATAGAAAAAGTTCGGAGTCTTTATTACATTTATAATCAAAACCAAGATCAGACTGAGTATGGGAAGAAACAGTCCGGCAGAAGTTATCTTTTTTATATTTATATTATTCATTATCTGCACCTCCTGCTATAGCACTCATTATATTCTTTTGAGATATTTCATTTGCATCAAGTTCTCCCACCTTTTTCTTATCCCTCATTACTACCATCCTTTGACAGGTTCTGATCATTTCTTCTATTTCTGAAGAAATAAATATCACACTCATACCTTCATCCGCCAGTCTGAGTACAAGTTTTTGTATTTCTGTTTTTGTACCCACATCAATACCTCTTGTCGGCTCATCAAGGATAAGTAAATCAGGGTTTGTAAGCAGCCATCTGCCAAGGATAACTTTTTGCTGATTACCGCCTGAAAGTTGCTTTATAGGTGTCTCTTTGCTTGCGGTTTTTATCTGAAGTATCTCAATATATTTATCTACAAACTCTTCCTGCATTTTATTCGGAAGGAGCTTAAACAGGCCTCTTTTTGCCTGCAAAGCAATTATCATATTTTCTCTTACAGACAGATCCGCTATGATTCCCTCATCCTTCCTGTTCTCAGGCAAATATGCCATACCAAGTTTCATAGCATCTATAGTTGCCTTTATCTTAACTTCTTCATTCTTAAACTCAAGTTTTCCGCTGTCAGCCTTGTCGGCACCGTATATAGCTCTTACCAACTCTGAGCGTCCTGAACCGAGCAGTCCTGTAATTCCTATCACTTCGCCTTTATTTATTTGCAAATCAAAAGGTTTTACATTACCTCTTGAACCGATTGAACAGGCTTTTAAAAGAATCTCTTTATTTTTTAATTCCTTATTTTCTCCTTTAATATTTTCAAGATCATTGAAGTCTTTACCCATCATTTTGGCTACAAGCTGCACTCTCGGCAGGTTTTCCACTTCAAATTCTCCCACCAAACAGCCGTTTCGTAAAACTGTAATCTTGTCACATACCGCATATACCTGCTCCAAAAAATGAGTTACAAATATAATACCTATCCCGTCTGATTTCAGTTTTCTCATAAGTGCAAACAATTTCTCCACTTCAATATCATCAAGTGATGAAGTAGGTTCATCAAGTATAAGTACTTTTGCGGACATATCTACAGCTCTTGCTATCGCAACCATCTGCTGAACGGCAATGGAATAATGCTCTGTAGGTTTTGTTACATCTATATTTATATCAAGTTTATCTAAAAGCTCCTTTGCCGTCTTATTCATCTTTTTCCAATCTATAAGTCCGAATTTTCTCGGTTCTCTGTCTAAAAAAAGATTTTCCGCAACCGATATATTCGGGCAGAGATTTACTTCCTGATATACTGTACTGATTCCGTTTGCCTGTGCTTCTTTCGGGCTTTTATTGATTATGCTTTTTTTACCTTCAAGTATAATCTGTCCTGTTTCAAATTCTTCCACACCTGTAAGTACTTTTATAAGAGTGGATTTTCCGGCACCGTTTTCTCCCATCAATGCATGAATTTCACCCTTTTTTAAATAAAAATCCACATCATCAAGTGCCTTTACACCGGGGAAATTTTTATATATCCCCTTCATTTCCAATAAATTATCCATAATAACCTCAAAAGGAGCAAGGAGTAATATACTCCTCACTCCCGGTATTTTCTTTAAGCAAAATATCAAATTATGCTGTATTAATAAGCTCTTCCTGCCTTAATTTTCTCGAGATCCATGCTTGTATCAAAATATGTCTCGTCAACATACTGAATCTTATCTACAGTTTCACCTTTTTCAAGTTTTTGAATAATCTCCGCCACTCTAGGGCCGTGAAGAGGATTACACTCAACACTTACATTCAAATCACCTGCAATCATTGCATCAAATGCAGCCTTTACGGCGTCAAAAGATATAACTGTTATATCACCATTCGGTCCGCAGGTTTTTCCGGCAGCCTTTATTGCATCTATTGCACCGAAAGCCATGTTGTCATTCTCAGCAACTACAACATCTATATTATCAAATTGCTTTAGGAAAGATTCCATAACTTCCTGACCCTTTGACTGTGTAAACTCACCTGTCTGCTTTGCAAGCATATTCCAGTTTGGATTTTCTGCTAAAACATTTGCAAATCCGTCAGTTCTGCCCACTTGAGCTGACGCTCCTATTGTACCTTGCAGTGTAACTATGTTTATCTTTTTATCAGAACTCACATTCTTTGACCTTAAATATTCCTCAAGCCAATGTCCTGCCGTTTCTCCCTCCTTTAAGAAGTTACCACATACCATTGCAGTATAAAGTGAGTCATCAGATGTCTTTATCATACGGTCTGAAAGTATTACCGGTATACCTGCATCCTTTGCCTCCTGCAATACTGTATCCCATCCTGTCTCTACAACAGGTGCAAGAACAATATAGTCAACCTCCTGCTGTATAAAATCTCTGATAGCCTTTATCTGATTTTCCTGCTTCTGCTGTGCATCATTGAAGATAAGCTTATAACCGTTTTCAGGAACAAATGTGGTCTTAAATGACTCCGTATTTGCCGTTCTCCAATCAGACTCCGCTCCCACTTGTGCATAACCCACTACAATAAGCTTTGATGAATCCTTTGACTCCTCACTCTTTGCCTCTTCGCTCTTGCTCTCGCCTGAAGTCTCTGACGATTCAATAGACTTTGACTCATCAGTTGCTTTGGAACCTCCGCAGCCTGTAAGTGCCAACATTGCAATCATGATTGCCGACAATACAAAACCGAACCCTCTTTTACTCATAAACTCCTCCTTTAAAACTTTATGATTACGAAAACATTTACTTTTCTCCTCTATTATAATTCAAAAAAGACTATATAAATATAGAATTTATTATGTAAACTTTATATTATTTTTTCAAAATTCATATATTAAGTAGAATTTTTTATGCTGAAAGTTTAATATATTTTGATGTCTAAACATTATAATAAAATCTACTCTATAGTTAAATTTATAGTAACAGTTGTACCTACATTTTCTTTACTTTCAATAGTTAAACCATATTCATTGCCATAATAAAGCTTTATTCTCTCAGCTACATTACAAAGCCCGAACCCTTTGTCAGGATATTTTGTCTTTAAAGTATCTTTCATAGCGATATTTTCAAATACAGAAATATTCTCCAACATATCCTTAATACTTTTAAGCTTAACATCATTCATACCTATGCCGTTATCCGTTACTTTTAAAACTATAGTATTATCTTTTTTATATCCGCTGATACAGATATTTCCACCACCTCTTTTATACTTTATGCCATGATAAAGTGCATTCTCTACAATAGGCTGTAATAAAAGTTTCAGTATTTTCATATCATACAGGCTGTCTTCAATCTCAATATCATACTCAAGTATATCTTCATATCTGAATTTTTGTATCTTTAAATAACTTTCTATATGTTTGACTTCCTCTCTTATCTGTATAAATCTTCTTCCGTTATTAAGTCCGATCCTTAAAAAGCTTGACAATGTTGTAATCATATCCACTACTTTTTTTGAATCTCCTGCTTCCGCCATCCATACTACCGTATCCAAAGTATTGTATAAAAAATGTGGATTTATTTGTGATTGCAACAGCCAAAGTTCTGCATTTTTCTTATTTTTTTGTTCTGTTTTTATATTCTCTATCAATTCTTTTATTCTGATTATTTTATCATTAAAGTTTTTGGAAAGCTCATCAATTTCTAGAATTTGACTTTCCAAATTATTCTTAAGTAAATCATTTTCACTTCTCTTTGTATAATTACAAAGTTTTTTTATCGGGTCTGCAATATGTCTTGATACACGCTTGTACATATAAACGGTAAAATATAATATACATACTATACTTACAATGCTTAAAGTGAAAATAACTGTCATCTGTTTTCTAAGCCTGATACTCACTACATTAAGTTCCTTAGTTTCTTCATAAATATAGTCATTCACAGTGTCTTCTATAAGTTCCGTCGTAATTCTTATATCATATTCAAGGCTATCCATATTTTTATTGTAATCCTTATATATATCACTCTTTGCAATATTATCTATTTGATCTTTCAATATATTTACAAGGATTATAAGACCTCTCGGTCTGTTTGTCTCCACTTTTGAATTACTTGAATCCAAAAGTCTTTCAAATATTTTTTTAGCATATTCAAGATCTTCATACGGATTTTGGTTTTCAATCGTATCTGCACCTATTACTACACGATACATCTTATGGTCGATATTTTCTTTAAATTTGAAATTAAATTCAGTAGCAATACTTAAGTTTTTGACTATATCGGTATATTCATCATTTTGCCACTTTAAAACCAGTAATAAATAAACGATAATAATTGATACAGGAATAAATGTTATGAGCAATCTTTTCATAACATAATTTTGTATACTACTTTTCATTTTTCTTTTCTCTATATGCCTTTGGGGTATCTTTCTGATATCTTTTGAATAATGAGCTGAAGTAATGTTGATCTCTGTAGCCCACCTCTAATGCAATATCGGATATCCTCTTATCACTGCTTCTTAAAAGCCTCTTTGCTTCATTTATTCTGATTTTTGTCAGGTAATCTATAAAATTTACGCCTGATTCCTGCTTAAATATAGTACTGAAATATGCCGGACTCAGACCTATATATTCCGCAACAGTATTTAGGGATATATCACAATTCATATAGTTTTTGGCTACAAAATCCTTAGCTTTATTTAATAAAAAGCTGTATTGCCTTCCTGTAAGCTTATCCTTTTTTTCAATCATATATATCAATAAATTCAACAAATACTCCTTCATCATATAGATATCCGTAACTGCCAAATCAATAACTTCCACACTGCCGAATTTGTTTCCAAGCTCTTCTTTATCGCTGCTTTTATCATCAAAAAAATTATTTGCCTCTATAAATGCATCCATTACAATATACTGCCTGAAAATCAAAGACTTCAGTTGGCCTCCCATATTATCAATATATGATTTTACAAAATCCTCTACATCCGATATACTGCCATTTATAATAAACTCTCTTAATTTTCCCTTATCAAAATTTGACGTATCAAATTTTTTAATATCAAGTTCAACACTTTTAATCTTTAAATTGTCTGTGTTGTTATATTTTGATGTAATGACGGATTTAACTTTTTTGAGAACCGACAGAAGCTTTTCTTTTGATATAGGTTTTAAAATATATTCAGACGCACCTATATGTATTGCTCTTTGTGCATAATCAAAATCATCATATCCGCTTAAAAAAATAATAACTGTATCAGGAAACTTATTCTTAACTATCCTGCCAAGTTCCAGTCCGTCCATAAAAGGCATTTTAATATCGGTAATTAAAATATCGGGTTTTAGAGATTCAATTAAAGGAAGTGCCAACTCTCCGTCAGCAGCTTCCCCTACAAAATCAAAACCATATGCATTCCAGTCTATTTGATTTTTAATACCTTCTCTTACAAATTTCTCATCCTCTACCAAAAAAACTTTTACCATTCTCTAAATTATCTCCACAGGATTTGTATTTTTGAATTCAAAGACTTTTGTACTCTCACATTTGTCCAAATCCGATTTTATCTTATCTATAAACAGATGCTCAAGTCCGTAATGTGTTGCATCTATAATACAAACTCCGTCATTGGCTGCATCCAGTCCGTCATGATGTGTAATATCACCTGTGATAAAGACATCTGCTCTTTTAACAGCGTACTTATACATTCCCTTACCTGAACCCGGGCTTATTGCAACTCTTCTTATATTAGAGCTTATATTTTCTCTTCCAAAAACACTCACATGACTTAAATCAAACTTTGTCTTTACAAGTTTTATAAGTTCATCAAGTGACATATCTTTTTTTAAGTCACCTATTTTACCTATGCCAAGCTCTTCTCCGTCACATAAATTTGTTTTTTCAAATACACAGGTGTTACTTAGTCCGAGCCTTTCGCTACAGATATCCGCCATACCACCTTTTGCAATATCGAAATTTGTATGCATTGCAATCACAGAAATATCATTTTTCAGTATATTTAAAATATAGTTTCCAAGGAGCGTTTCATCTGTAACTCTCTTTATCGCAGAAAAGATAATTGGATGATGCGATACAATCAAATCAATATCCTTTGCCCCGGCATATTCAAGTACTTCATTTGTAATATCAAGTACTACCAAAACATTCTTTACCTCTTTATCACTTCTTCCAAGCAAAAATCCGGAATTGTCCCAGTCCATAGCAAGCTCAAGAGGGTACAGATTAGTTAAATATTCAAAAATCTTACTGCATTTCATTTATAGTCTCCTTAATTATGTCAAGTCTGTATTTAATTTCCTTTATTCTTGTATCATTTATGCCGTCACCTGCAATGATACTTAAATACTTTTGCCTTTCCTTCTTAAGATATTCAAAAAGTACAGGATTTTTATTATCAATCAGATACTTTCCAAAAATCAGTTCACCTTGCGTATATGAAACAGAATTTCCTGTATATAAAGCTTCCATAACGGTATAGAACTTGCCCTCGTCAATACACATATCTTCCTTTGTGATTTCAAATCCGTTTGAAAGAAGAAACTTTCTTACCACATCAATCTTTGTATGCGGAGACAGTATAAACTTTCTTTTGCTTTCAAAAAGTCTTCTGCCTTTTTCTAAAATATCTATTATGAGTTCTCCTCCCATACCCGCTATAATAACAGTATCCGCCTCATCTGTTTTAAGCTTTTCAAGACCGTTTGAAAGCCTGAGTTCAATATTTTGTACTCCGAAGTACTTTATATTTTCTCCGGCTTTTTCCAATGGTCCTATATTTATATCACTGGCATAAGCTTTAGATATTATATTATTTTTTATAAGATAAATAGGTATATGTGCATGGTCGGTACCTATATCTGCCACTACTGCACCTTTTTTTACAAAATCCGCAATAGTTTGCAATCTCTTTGATAACCTCATTTTATCCTCTATTCCAAAAAATCCTTTAATCTCCTTACTTTTGACGGATTGCGAAGCTTTCTAAGTGCTTTCGCCTCTATCTGTCTGATTCTTTCCCTTGTGATACCGAATACCTTTCCGACTTCTTCCAAAGTCCTGGGCTTACTGTCCTCCAAACCGAATCTAAGCAATATGACCATTTGTTCTCTTTCAGTCAGTGACTTTATAACCTCCATCAACTGGTCGTGTAAAAGAACATCCATTGCAAAATTGACAGGCACTTTGGCATTTGAGTCCTGTAAAAAATCTCCAAGGTGTGAATCATCCTCATCACCTATAGGCGTTTCCATAGATACAGGCTCAAGTGCAAAACTCATTATTTCTCTAACCTTGGCTACAGGAATTCCCATGGCTTTAGCCACCTCAATAGGCTTCGGCTCTCTGCCAAGCTCCTGAACAAGCATTCTTTGTACCTTTATAAGCCTGTTGATGGTTTCCACCATATGTACGGGAATTCTTATAGTTCTTGCCTGGTCTGCAATAGATCTGGTTATTGCCTGCCTTATCCACCACGTGGCATATGTAGAGAACTTAAACCCCTTTTGGTAGTCGAACTTTTCAACAGCACGCAAAAGACCGATATTCCCTTCCTGTATAAGGTCCAAAAGCTGCATTCCTCTGCCCATATATCTTTTTGCAATACTGACTACAAGTCTGAGGTTGGATTCCGCCATTTGCTTTCTGGCCTCTTTTCTGACATTCTCATCCGGATCGCAAATTTTCTTTGCCAGATTCATCTCCTCATCCACACTTAAAAGAGGTATCTTACCTATCTCCTTCAGATACATCTTTATAGGATCTTCTATTGCAACATAGTCATCCAGATTCTCTAAGATGTTCAAATCTATATCTTTCAGATCCTTGATATCTTCCTCATCAAACTCATCTTCAAATTCAGTTTCCTTTAAGAGTATATACTCTTCAGGATCCGACTCCGAGTCAAAATCTGTCTGTTCCTTATCATCCTCTTCTTCCACCTTAATATCTTTTTCTTCAAGGAATTCTATAAAATCCGGAAGATATTCTTTTGGGATATCATTTTCAGAGAAGATTCTTTGAATTTTCAAAGTAGTCATTTTTCCGTCAATATCTTTTTTGAGTATTTTTTCAAACTCATTTTCTATTTTCTTCCCCCTCATACTTCCTCCACTAATCTAAATCAACACGAAGTTTTCTCAAAATCGCCTGCTCTTTTATGATTTTTTGAAACTCTTCAATTCCTTTTGCATTTTTGCTCTTCTCGTCTAAACTTGCCTGTCTGATTTTTAGTATGCTTTCAGTGATTGCTTTTTTCTTCTCATCATCACTGAGGTTTGTCCCAAGATTAGTGTTCAGTATTTTTGAAAGCAGTTTCTGCTTTTCTATATCATCTGTATAGTCGTCACAAATATTTGAAAAATTAAAATCTCCCTGTTTTATCTTTTCAAATATCCTTGTTGCAACATCTCTGTAAAATCCTTCGCTAAAGTGAATCGGTGAAATATATTCACTTATCTTGTCAAAAAGTTCCACCTCTTCAACTATCCATGTAAGTAACAGTCCCTGTGCCTTTGTATATCCGTCATCCTGTTTTTTCTTTTCTTTCGGCTCTTCTTTTTTTAATGTATTTGAAGCAAAACCGTAGGAGTTTACCATATCAAAAAGTGATTTGTAGTCAATCATCAGCCTGCTTGCTACTGCATGAGTATAATTTTCTCGTTCAAGCTTCTCACTGAATGTACTTAGCATCCTTGCAACTTCTCTATAAAAGTTTGTTCTCTCATCCGGTTCATTCAGATTGTAGTCTTTTTTCAGTATTTCCACTTCCCAAAGAAACGCATTGTCGGCGGCATCGATTCTCCTGTTAAATTCCTCACTTCCAAGATTTTTGATAAACTCATCCGGATCCTTGTACGGTGCCATTGAGAGTACTTTTGCATTTATATTCTCTTCTTTTAAAAGCGGAATTGCTCTTTTTGCGGCATTTATACCGGCCCCGTCAGAGTCATATGTAAGTACTACTTTCTTTGTATATCTTGTTAAAAGCTTTACATGAAGTGGGGTAAGTGCGGTACCCAGACTTGCAACCGAGTTTTCAAAGCCTCCCTTGTGCAGTGCTATGACATCCATATATCCCTCACACAGTAAAAAGAAGTCTCTTTTTGTTCGCTTTGCAAAATTTAAGCCGTACAGATTTCTGCTTTTATCAAATGCAATCGTTTCAGGTGAATTGACATACTTTGGAAGTCCGTCACCTATCACTCTTCCTCCAAAACCTATTACTCTCGAGTTTGCATCTATTATAGGAAACATTACTCTGTTCCAAAATCTGTCTCTTGCACCTCTCTCATCAATATTTATAAGTCCGCTTTTTTTGAGTATGGCATCATCGTAACCTTGCTCTTTCAGATATTTATATAAATCGTTTGGAGTATTTTTTGAAAATCCAAGTCCGAAATGTGTTATATCTTTAGCATCAAGTCCTCTTAAATTAAAATACTCAAGTCCTTCCTTGCCGTCTTTTGAAAAAAGCGTCTCATAGAAGTATTTGGCTGCTGTCTTGTTTATCTCAAGTATGATATTTTTTTCATCGTTTTTTGCTTTATCACTTTCACTTAACTGTGGCAGTTCAATATTTGCTCTCTTTGCAAGCATTGAAAGCGCCTCACTAAACGAATAATTCTCATACTGCCTGATAAATGTGATTACATCTCCTCCTACTCCGCATCCGAAGCAATGAAAAAGCTGTTTACTTTGTGATACCGAAAATGAAGGAGACTTTTCTGAATGAAAAGGGCAAAGCCCCATATAATTTGCGCCTTTTTTTTGTATTTTCACATAGCTTGAAATCACGTCCACTATATCATTTGCGGACCTGACCTCGTCTATTATATCATTTGAATAATACAAACCTCGCCTCCTTAATATACATCCCAAGACTTAGGAACAAACAAATCTTTAAACTTTTCAATCGCATATAAATCCGTCATACCCGCAATATAGTCACATACTACCAGTTCCCTATCCTGATTTAACTCTTTTATAAAATAGATATACTCATCCGGAAGCTTGTCTGTATGCAACATATAGTAGTCAAAAAGTGACTTTATCATAGCCTTTGCCTTGCCTTCCTGTGACTTAGGCACTTCGTTATGATATACTTTCTTAAAAAGCCATGTTCTAAGCCCCATCATTGCCTTATACTTCCCTTTATTCATAGAGATTTGCGGTTTATCTATACTTTCTTCTATAACTCCATGTATCAGATTGTTGAGTCGCTCTCTGACCGAGTGTCCCAGTATATCACTGTATTCACTCGGTATATCATCTTCCACCAATATATGAGCCCTGATAGAGTCGTCAATATCATGGTTGATATATGCGATTTTATCCGACAACCTGACTATATGTCCTTCAAGTGTGGACGGATTTCCACAGGTTCTGTGATTTAATATACCGTCTCTTACCTCTTTTGTAAGGTTGAGTCCTTTTCCGGATTTTTCAAGAAACTCAACTATTCTTACACTTTGCTCATAGTGTGCAAATCCGTATGAACAGACTTCATTAAGCACATCCTCTCCTGAGTGACCGAAAGGTGTATGCCCTAGGTCATGTCCAAGTGCAATAGCCTCTGTCAAATCTTCATTAAGTCTAAGTGACTTTGCTATGGTCCTTGCAATCTGTGATACCTCAAGAGTATGTGTAAGCCTTGTACGATAATGGTCACCCTCAGGGGCTAAAAATACTTGAGTCTTATGCTTTAATCTTCTGAAAGCCTTTGAATGAAGTATCCTGTCTCTGTCTCTTTGATATACCGTTCTTATATCACAGGGCTCTTCATATCTGTCTCTTCCCAAAGAATTCTTACTGAGAGCTGCATATTTACTGAGAGTTAACTCCTCTCTAAGCTCTACATCTTCACGTATATTCATATATTTATAATTTAAACAGTGTGGAAAGTATGCCCCTTCCAAGGCTCGCTCCAAGATTTCCACCCAGACTTGAGCCGAACTTTCCACCTGATTTTCCAAGTGTTTTACCCAATTGTCTTCCTATAGTGCCTGCGGCGGTTCCTGCCACACTTGCTACACCTTTTTTTATAGCATCTTTTTTCTTCTGAGCTTCTTTTTGTGCCTCTTTTTCCTGTTTTTCTGCTTCCTTTTGTGCAAGCTTTTCCTGCTTTTGTGCTTCTTTTCTTTCTATCTCAGCCTGCTTTTCCTCTTCCTGTTTCTTGGAAGTCTCTACCTGCAATCTCTGTAAAAACTCATATGCTGAATCTCTGTCAACCATATCTCTGTATTTAGTCGCAAGGTCCGACATTGAAATAACTGTTGCCCTAAGCATGTCGTCAATTGCCCCAAGATATGACTGTGGCGGAAGCACCTTTGCTTTTCTGACCATAGAAGGAGCACCGTCATCACCGATAAATGAGACTACCGCCTCTCCTATACCCAAGTTTGTAATAGCTTCCTCCGTATTAAAATCAGGATTTGATCTGTAACTTGCCGCAGCAGCCTTTATAGCCTTTTGATCTGCAGGTGTATATGCTCTAAGTGCGTGTTGTACCTTATTTCCAAGCTGTGAGAGTACTTCACCCGGTATGTCACTCGGACTCTGTGTGATAAAGTATACACCGATGCCTTTTGATCTTATAAGCTTTACAACCTGTTCTATCTTTTGAAGAAGTGCCTTAGGCATATCCTTAAACAAAAGGTGTGCCTCATCAAAGAAAAATACCATTTTCGGCTTATCAAGGTCACCTACTTCAGGCATTATTTCAAAAAGTTCTGCAAGCATCCATAGCATAAATGTGGCATATATACTCGGATCGTTTATAATAGTGGATGCATCCAAGATATTTATCATACCTTTGCCGTCCTTAGTTACAAACCAATCTCTTATGTCTATAGCAGGTTCGCCGAAGAATATATCTCCTCCCTTATCTCCAAGTGATACAAGTCCTCTCATTATAGCATTTACACTCTGAGGTGCTATATTTCCATAGTTGGCCTTATAGTTTGCCACATTCTCACTTACATAGTTGAGCATACTCTTGAGATCCTTAAGATCAAGCAGCAAAAGTCCCTCATCATCCGCAATCTTAAATACTATATTCAAAATATCACTCTGTATCTGATTAAGTTCAAGTAATTTTGATAAAAGCATAGGTCCGAACTCGGATATAGTCGTTCTAAGAGGCAGCCCTCTCTTTCCGAAAATATCCCAAAAGCAGGTATGATAAGCCTTAAAATTAAAGTCGGAACCAAGTCCAAGCTCAGATACTCTCTTTGTTATACTTTCTTTTTCTTCACCGGGCTTGCACATACCTGATAAATCTCCCTTAATATCAGAGAAAAATACCGGTACACCTGCATCGGAAAATGACTCGGCCATAACTTTTAGCGTCACTGTCTTACCTGTTCCGGTCGCTCCCGCTATAAG
>NZ_DBHIEQ010000020.1:17852-40282 GCF_057250505.1 Lachnoanaerobaculum sp.
CTATAAGTCCGTGTCTGTTTGCAAAATTTGTCTTTATACATAATTTGGTCTCGCCGTCGCTTGCCACCCATATTTCATTATCTTTATACATATTGTCTC
Organism: Lachnoanaerobaculum sp.; assembly: GCF_057250505.1. Lineage (NCBI taxonomy): Bacteria > Bacillati > Bacillota > Clostridia > Lachnospirales > Lachnospiraceae > Lachnoanaerobaculum > Lachnoanaerobaculum sp. Next base: position 17,952 of record NZ_DBHIEQ010000020.1, read on the forward strand.
CCAGTCTAACTTTATACTTCTATTTTATCCCAAGTTCACAATTATAACAAGTAAATAAAACATTTTAAAACAAAAAGAGCCGGTACTAAAAGCACCGACTCCCTTTGACCGCCTAAGCGGCTTCCGTTTGTACACTTAACAGATCTTATCTGTTACTTTATATAAAAATCTTAATTTATCTTATTTTGAATAAAGAGTTACAAGCTTCTCAAGGTACGTAAATCTTTCCTTAGCATCTTCCTCATTCTTCTCGAAGAGTTTAGCTGCTCTCTCAGGATCCTTGAGTGCAAGAGATGCGTAACGAACCTCACCCTTAAGGAACTCTTGGTAGTCACCTGTAGGTGTCTTTGAATCAAGAGTGAACTTGTTCTCTGCAGCAGGATTGAATCTGAAGTTGTTCCAGTAACCTGACTCAACTGCCAGCTTCTCCTCTGTCATAGCCTTGCTCATACCCTTCTTGATACCGTGGTTGATACATGGAGCATAAGCGATGATAAGTGAAGGACCAGGATAAGCCTCTGCCTCAGCCAATGCCTTAACAGTCTGGTTGTAATCAGCACCCATAGCTATCTGTGCTACATATACATAACCGTAACTCATTGCAATACTTGCAAGATCCTTCTTCTTTGTATCCTTACCGCCGGCAGCGAACTGTGCTACAGCACCTGTCTTTGTTGCCTTTGAACTCTGTCCACCTGTATTTGAGTAAACCTCTGTATCGAATACCATGATGTTTACATCCTTACCGCTGGCAATTACATGGTCAAGACCTCCGAAACCGATATCGTAAGCCCAACCGTCACCACCGAAGATCCACTGACTCTTCTTTGATAAGAATTCCTTGTTGTCTAAGATTTCCTTAGCTTCAGCTGTATTTAACTTCTCAAGTTCAGCTACAAGATTATCTGTTGCTGTACCGTTTAATGCACCTACAGTGAATGTATCAAGGTATTCCTTAGCTGCTGCCTTAAGTTCTTCTGAACCGTTCTCGGCAATTGCCTCTACCTTTGTCTTAAGACCGTTTCTAAGTGCCTCATTAGCAAGGAACATACCGTAACCGAACTCAGCATTATCCTCAAATAATGAGTTTGACCAAGCAGGACCCTGTCCCTTAGCGTTTACTGTGTAAGGTGTTGAAGGTGAAGAGTTACCCCATATTGATGAACAACCTGTAGCATTTGAAATGTACATTCTCTCACCGAAGAGCTGTGTGATAAGTCTCGCATAAGGTGTCTCACCACAACCTGCACAAGCTCCTGAGAACTCAAGTAAAGGCTTCTTGTACTGTGAACCCTTAACTGTTGTCTCTTTAAACTTAGCAATAACCTCAGGCTTCTCAGGTGTAGCTGTTGCATAGTCAAACCACTTCTGACGCTCAACATTCTCAGGCATACTCTGCATTGTAAGAGCCTTCTCACCCTTCTTACCCGGACATACATTAGCACAAGAACCGCAACCTGTACAGTCAAGTGCCGATACTGCTACAGTGAACTTGTAGTTCGGCATACCTGTCATAGGAAGTACGCTCATACCCTCAGGTGCATTATTTGTCTCATCCTCTGTAAGAGCAACTGTTCTGATAACTGCATGAGGACATACATATGAACAGAAACCGCACTGAATACAGTTATCACTGTTCCAGATAGGCATATTTACAGCAATACCACGCTTCTCATATGCTGATGTACCTACAGGTGTTGTACCGTCAACATAATCTTTAAATGCAGATACAGGAAGGTTGTTACCCTCTTGTGCACTTACAGCTGTCTGGATATTGTTTGCAAACTTAATTGCATCCTCTCTACCCTCTGTATGTACAGGATAATCAAGTCCCTCATCCTTAGCATCAGCCCAGCTTGCAGGAACTTCAACCTTATGAACATTCTTAGCACCTTCTTCGATAGCTGCCCAGTTCTTCTTAACTACATCCTCACCTTTTCTTCCGTAAGTCTTCTCAGCTGCCTTCTTCATGAGGTCAATTGCCTGCTCCTCAGGAATGATAGCTGAAAGCTTAAAGAATGCAGACTGAAGAATTGTGTTGATTCTTGTAGGTCCCATACCTGTAGCAATACCGATCTTTACACCATCGATTGTATAGAAGTTGATCTTGTGATCATGGATATACTTCTTAACTTGTCCCGGGATATGCTCCTCAAGCTCAGCATCAGACCATGTACAGTTAAGAAGGAATGTACCTCCGTCAACAAGCTCCTGTACCATGTTGTACTTTCTGATATATGCAGGATTGTGACATGCTACAAAGTTAGCCTTATGGATAAGATATGTTGACTTGATAGGCTTCTTACCGAAACGCAAGTGGCTCATTGTAACACCGCCCGACTTCTTTGAGTCATAGTCAAAATATGCCTGTGCATACATATCTGTGTTGTCACCGATAATCTTGATAGAGTTCTTGTTTGCACCTACAGTACCGTCGGCACCGAGACCCCAGAACTTACAGTTCGTAGTTCCCTCAGGTGTTGTAACAAGTGCAGGACCCTGCTCAAGTGAAAGATGTGTAACATCATCGTTGATACCGATTGTGAATCTCTTCTTCTCTGTGTTATGGAATGTTGCAACTATCTGAGCAGGTGTTGTATCCTTTGATCCAAGGCCGTAACGACCGCTGAATACAGGAACAGCATCAAACTTTGTTCCCTTAAGTGCTGCAACAACATCAAGCCAAAGCGGCTCACCAAGTGATCCCGGCTCCTTTGTTCTGTCAAGAACCTGAATTCTCTTAACGCTGTCAGGAATAGCATCAACAAGTGCCTGTGCATTGAAAGGTCTGTAAAGTCTTACCTTAACAACTCCGACTTTCTCACCCTGCTTAAGAAGGTAATCAATTGTCTCTTCTATTGTATCGTTAACTGAACCCATAGCGATGATGATTGTCTCTGCATCAGCAGCGCCATAGTAGTTAAATAATTTATAATCTGTACCGATCTTAGCATTAACCTTATCCATATAGTCCTGAACAATTGCAGGTAATGCATCATAATAAGGATTGCTTGCTTCTCTTACCTGGAAGAAGATATCAGGGTTCTGTGCCGATCCTCTCTCTACAGGATGATTCGGATTAAGTGCATTCTTTCTGAAAGCATTGATTGCATCCATATCAGCCATATCCTTAAGATCTGCGTAATCCCAAGTTTCAATTTTCTGAATCTCGTGTGATGTTCTGAAACCGTCAAAGAAGTTGATAAACGGAACTTTTCCCTTTATTGCTGAAAGATGAGCAACAGGTGTTAAGTCCATAACTTCCTGAACTGATGATGAACAAAGCATTGCGGCACCTGTCTGACGACAAGCGTAAACATCTGAATGATCTCCAAAGATACTAAGTGCATGCGTTGCAATAGCACGAGCGGAAACATTGATAACTCCCGGGAGCTGCTCTCCTGCCATCTTATAGATATTTGGGATCATAAGAAGAAGGCCCTGTGAAGCTGTATATGTTGTTGTCAAAGCTCCAGCTGAAAGAGAACCATGAACTGCACCTGCAGCACCTGCCTCTGATTGCATTTCTGTTACTTGAACAGTGTGGCCGAAAATATTCTTTCTACCGTCTGTTGCCCACTCGTCGGTGTGCTCCGCCATGACAGATGATGGTGTTATCGGATAAATTGCAGCAACATCAGTATAAGCATATGATGCATGAGCGGCTGCCTGATTACCATCCATGGTCTTCATTTGTCTCTTAGCCATTTTATTCCTCCTACTAAGTAATTGTTTATAATAAATAATATATAATTATTTCTTCGTTTCTCATTATACCAATTTAAAAAATAAATGCAAACGATAAACGTTGTATTTTGTGTACTATTCTGCATACAATGAGGTTTGTTTTTGTTTTTAAACAAAAATTCTATTCGTGGTCGTAATGTTTTCCGCCCCAGTACATAGTTTTTGCAACTTCCGCCTTAGGTCCTAAAGTTACACCTTCCATAATCCACTTATAGAACTCTTCAAAACCTGTTCTGTCAACGATGTATCCGACATGTTCCTTACCGTCAGGAGCGTTTGTGTCGATATATCTCTCAACATAGGCATAAGCGTTCTTTACAATCTTTAAAATACTGTCCTCATCAACCCATTTGATAAAGTCCTCTGCAAGTCTCGGATTCTTCTTTCCTGTTCTTCCAAGTAAAACAAGTCTGTAGTATTTTTCCTTACTTCTTGTCCATGCTCTGGTAGGACATACAGTAATACATACACCGCATCCTATACATTTTTCGGTATTTCTTTCAATCTTTCCGTTAACGACTCTCAGCGCCTCTACGCTCTTTTGCTTACATCCCTTTACACACGCCTCACAAGTTACACATCTGTCAGGATCATACTGCGGCTCAGTCATTCCCATAATACCGAAGTCATTCATACGAACCTTGGCACAATCGTTTGAACAACCTGTAAAAGCTACTTTAAAATGTAGGTTATTAGGGAAAATCTGCTTCTCCATTTTTCTTGCAAACTCTGTAGTGTCATAGTTACCGTAAGGACAAAGTCTCTTTCCCGGACAGGCAACCACATTTCTGGTTCCCGATGCGGCATAACCTGTATCTCTCTTTTCCTGATTTGTACCCTCATGGTCGATAATCAGCTGAATTTCCTTGTTTACGGCATCCATATCTGTAATCTTAATGCCCGGAATCTCAACACCTTGACGATTTGTTATAAATATACTTCCGTTTCCGTACTTATCGGCAATCTCAGATATCCTTTTCATACTTTCGGCATCTATGTAACCGCCCGGCATTCTTATTCTTGATGCTGTCTCACCACGCACTTTAGATACACGAAAGGCGTTTTTCTTTAGTTTTTTTACATTTATATCCATTATTCACCTCTCTAATCAATCAAAGCCTTACTGTCAACATAGTTAAATACCGGTCCGTCAAGACATATATAAGTATCATTTACCTTACAATGTCCGCATTTTCCGATACCGCAGCACATCTTTCTCTCATAAGAAACCCAGATGTTCTCCTCTTTAAATCCAAGCTTTAAAAGTTCTATTACCGAAAACTTCATCATTGGAGGCGGTCCTACCACTACAGCCTGTGCAGTTTCAATATTCTTCAGCTTAAGTTCAGGAATAAACTTGGTTACAAGTCCGACATTTCCGGTATAGCCTTCCGCCTCTTTATCCATTGTCAAAATAAGGTCAATTTTATTTTCCCAGTCTGCAATATCATCTTTAAAGAGCATATCCGAAGGGCTTCTAAATCCCAGTATTACATGCTTATCTTTAGAGTCCTTACTTGCAACAAGAGCGTTTATAACACCGCGAACAGGAGAAACACCTGTACCTCCTGCTACCACAACACACTCACCGTACGTATATTTATCTACATCAAATCCGTTACCGTAAGGTCCGCGAAGGAATAATGTATCTCCGACATAATTTTCAAAAACCTCGTCTGTAACCCTACCCACTTTACGTATAGTCAAATCAACACTGTTTTTTGTAATTCCGCTTACGGAAATAGGAGCCTCACCGAACTTAGGTATCGAAACCTCAAAGAACTGTCCCGGTTTTACATCACCGTGAAATTCCATTCTGAATGTGTATTCTTTCTTTGTATGTTTAATAACATCTAAAATTTTTGACGGAAATGGAATATAAGGATTAGTTCTCATTTTGCACCTCCTCTACCTTAGCTGTTACTTTGTTAATAATATTTGAGAATGAAATATACTCAGGGCACACAGTATCACATCTTCCGCAACCTACACACATATTGTAGCCGAAACGCTTTCTAAAGTCGTAGATCTTATGCATAGTCTTAAATCTCATACGGTCTCCGTGTTTCTTTCTGTATTCTCCGCCGCCTGCCACATTGGTATATCCGTCTACCATACATGAAGCATTGACTCTTCTTCTCTCACCGACTTTACCGTTATCCGTATAATATACATCCTGCATTGTATAACAGGTACAGGTAGGACATACATAATTACATCTTCCGCAGCCTATGCATCTGGCGGTATATTCATCCCACATATCGGATGTAAATATCGAAAGAGGTACCTCTCCCGGCAACTTAACTCTTGTCTCATTCTCTGTTACAAACATCGGTGTAACATCTTCTTCTTTAAGTGCATTGTTTTCAAATATTGAACTGAGAGTCTCATCCTTAAGCTGACATCTGAACTTGTTGTCAATATAGTCAACCGAAAAACTGAAATCAAGGTCATCAGCTCTGTTTGTACCCATATCCACACAGAAACAGTCCTCATACGAATGAGCACATCCCATAAGTACAAACTTCACCTTATCTCTGATACGAGCATAGAAATAGTCTTCTTCTCTACCGTTTTTAAGATAGATTTGATCAAGTCTTTTTAATGCATTCAAATCGCAGCTTCTTAAGAATACCAATACCTCTCTCTCGTCTACTTTTGCTTCCTTCACATCATTTTCCGTAAAGAAAAATAATGTCTGTGAAAGCGGAGTTAAAATCTCCTTAAATGAATAATCGGACTTCTTCTCAAGCTCAATGTCCGCCACTTCATTTACAAAATCATATCGAACAACATCAGTATCTGTAAATCTGCCTTCCTTTTCTTTGAGCACAGGTGCATATATACGATACTTTTTTGATAATTCTTCAATTACACTATTGAATCCACCGGGTAAAAATATAAAACCCTTTTTCCCCATACTTTCTCCTTCATTACTAAGCTAATCCGCCAATGATATACTTTTCAATTTTAGTAAAGAATCATTATGGCAAACAACACTACTACCAACATTGATAATTCCTTATCACTGTATACAAAAGACATTATAACATGATTTTTTTAAATAGCAAATGTGAGAGGGCCTATAAATACAGGGATTGTTGCATATTTTTAAATACAAAAAAACTTATATACATAAATTTATGCATATAAGTCTCTTTAAATCTTATTTATACCATATAGTCAATGGCTACTCTTGAGTTTGTATTCGGTTTTATCAAAGTATCCGCAATTTCTACATGCTCTCTTGAGGTTGCATATTTTTGTAAAGCCGCCTTATCCAATACATCCATTGAAAGTATCATATCATGTGTACTTGTAGGAAGTGTATTATATACAACGTCGGCTCTTACCACTTCATCCATTTTTTCACACAGTGCCAGTAAGCTTGTCTTTATTTCCTCGCCTACTCTTGGGATATTTATCCCCTCATTAAACTTCCACATTACGATATGTCTTAACATAAAAATCTCCTTTTTATTTTTAATGTCAACCTATAGTCAGACATTTTGTTTAGCTTTTATAAAAAATTCATTTACCGCAACAGCCGCCTTTTTATTCATCCCTTCCACACTCATAAGCTCCTCCACAGTGGCATTCTTGATATTTTCAATATCCTTAAAATGCTTCATCAGAGCCCTTCTTCGTACACTGCCTATTCCTTCTATATCATCAAGTATAGACCTCACCTGCGTCTTTGACCTTAAACTTCTGTGGTATTCTATTGCAAATCTGTGCGCCTCATCCTGTATTCTTGTGATAAGTAAAAAACCCTGTGAGTGTGTATCTATAGGTATTTCTACATTATTATAATACAACCCTCTTGTTCTGTGGTTGTCATCTTTTACCATTCCGCAAACGGGAATATTAAGTTTAAACTCTTCTAAAACCTGTAGACAGATATTTACCTGACCTCTGCCGCCGTCCATCAAAATGATATCAGGCAACTTATTGAATCCTGTACTTGACTCATCGGTTCCATGCTCAAATCTTCTGGTTAAAACTTCCTTCATTGACGCGTAGTCATTAGGTCCAATAACCGTCTTTATTTTAAACTTTCTGTAATCGCTTTTTTTCGGCATTCCGTTCTCATATACTACCATAGAACCTACAGATTGAACACCTGAAATATTGGAAATATCATAGGCTTCCATTCTGTTTAAATTTTTTAATGATAAAAGTTCTTCAATTTCTTTTACCGCTCCTGTACTTCTTGCTTCCTGTCTTTGAAGCTTTTCTCTGTCTTTAGTCAGTACAATCTCGGCATTCTTCACTGCAAGTTCTACAAGTTTTTCCTTTGAGCCCTTCTTAGGTACAATGATATTAACCTTTGAACCCCTTTTAGACGAAAGCCATTCCGAGATAAGTTCAATGTCTTTTAAATCATACTGTGACACTATCTGACTTGGTACAAAGGGTGTTCCCGCATAGAATTGTTTTATAAAGCTCTCCAATATATCAGCTTTTTCATCATCCATTGCCACCTGTACATAATGATGTTCTCTGCCTACCATCTTACCTTCACGGATAAAGAAAACCTGTACTACAGCATCCCTGTCATCCTTCGCCATGGCAATAATGTCTCTATCCTTGGCATCGTCAGATGTTATTTTTTGCTTCTGTGTGACATGAAGCACCGAATTCAACAAATCCCTTTGTTTTGCAGCCTCTTCAAATTTAAGTTCATATGAAAGTCTTTCCATCTCACTTCTTATCTTATTTACAATAGGGTCAAAATCTCCGCTTAGAAAATGCAGTGCCTCGGAGACATTCTTGTTGTACTCCTCTTTTGAGATATAGTTTTGGCACGGTGCATCACATTGATGTATAAAATAGTCAAGACATGGGCGCTGTGCACCTATATCCCTTGGTAAATTTCTGTTGCAGGTTCGTAACTTATATACTTTATTCAAAAGATTTATAGTATCCCTTACCGCATTACCGCTTGAAAAAGGACCGAAATATTTATTTTTATCTTTTTTAATCTGTCTTACCATCAAGAGCCTCGGATAATCTTCCTTAACGGTAAGTTTGATATATGGATAGGTCTTATCGTCCCTAAGCATTGTATTATATCTCGGTCTGTTCTCTTTTATGAGATTATTTTCAAGTACTAATGCTTCCAACTCGGAGTCTGTAACTATATATTCAAATCTCTCAATCTTTGAGACCATTTGCTTTATCTTTGCACTTTTATCCTTGCTTGATTGAAAGTACTGTCTGACTCTGTTTCTTAATGAAATGGCCTTGCCTACATATATAATATCATCTTTTTTATCGTGCATAATATATACGCCCGGCTGACGCGGCAATTTCTTTAACTCATCTTCTATTACAAATGCCATTTACTTCCTTAGTCTCTTCCCCTCGTATTGCTGTTGCATATCAAAATACCCTATAAGGTCGGCTATATCCAAATCTCTGTCTATTTTTCTGCGCTTAAGCCCGTATATCTCATAAATTGTATCCAGCTCTCTCTCACTTATAAGTTCTCTGTTTGCTATAAGTATTTCCTTTTTCGTACTTAAATCATCCTCCTCCAAAAATTCTATAAAATATCTCTTTCCGAAGTCGGCATCCTTATCTGTCTTTAAAATATTGTCATTTGATACACTGTCTTCTTTCAGTTTCTTATCCTGTTCAATTACCTCAGAATCTGATGATTTATCCGACTTTGATTCTTTTGACATATCTTCTATTCTCTCAAAGCGATATTTCTGTTTCACATCAGGATACTTTTCCTTATCCACCTCACTCATAAACATATCAAGCGGTCTGGCATACACTCCATACTCACCGTAAAGTGCCTGATATATTACCAGCTTTTCCCTCGTTTCGGAATGTGTGGCCACTGCAACTATCTGATACAATTTATTCTTAAAATGCCTGTAAAACTCTCCGGGCTTCGGTTCTTCTCTCATATTACTCCTCTTTTATATCCCATGTTTAATCCTGCTTATCAAACATATCCTTAAGCAGAGTCAGTTCATCATCTATAAGCTTTTTCACACTTTCCGCCGCATACACCACTTCATCCGGATCATGTATATAGCAAATCACCTGTCCCAACTTACCGTCCTTATCAGGATTAAAGTCAAGCATCAGATAACAACATTCACAGTATGATGCAAACGGAAACCACAATTTATTGAAAATATAAGGTTTTATTCTTGAATCTTTTTTTGATTCAAGTTCTTTTCCGGCAAGATAATTACTAAGTAAATCATCTACATTTTGAAAAAAGCCTTTGATTCTTTTCATCTCTTCAATGCTCATCAATGTAAACGACATATCTCTGCCGTCAACATCCGACTGAATAAGTTCAAAATATCCGCTTCCGTTTTTGTATCTGTACAGTTCTTTAAAGTCATTCGGAAGCTTTATATTAAATTCTTTTTCAAAATTGTAAAACTCATCCTCATTTGCTCCACTTATCTTCTCATACTCGTAAAAGTACCCTTCTTCCACCGGATCATCCATATCCAGTTCATCGAAATTCTCACAAATATACTTCTCTATATCTTTTACTTTTTCTTTTATCGCTTTCTCCATCTTTTACCTACTTTTATAATGATACGCATACTTAAAAAATGCTATACAGGCACATTATAGCACATTTGAGTGACTTTTCATCTTGTCATTTTCGTTTTTTATTTATATACACAAAAAAATATAGCTGTAGCTCATATATAAAAAATATTAGAGACAGCTATACTTTAAAATATAATTTTTCTGATGGTTACAGTGCCGAAATCTTGTCCTTTGATAATCCTGTAAGTTCCATAATCAATCCTGTATCAAAGCCCTTTTCCTTCATAGCCTGCGCTATATTTTTCTTTTCACTCTCGGCTCCCTCTTGTCGTCCTTCTTTCAGTCCCATTTGCATTCCTTCTTCAAGTCCCTTTTGCATTCCCTGTTGTATTCCGTTGTCTATAGCTTCCTGCCATCCCTTATTCAGCATAATATCAATAACTTCACACATATACTTTGCCTCCTTTTCATGTACTTCTTCTATCACTTCCTCAAACCTGTTGTCACTTGTCATTGCAGACATCAGATTCAATACTTCGTCTATATGTTCTATCTTATACATCTCAGGTTCATATTTATTATTTTTCCGAACCTGATACAGATAGTCAACCACCACCCTGAAATCACTTTTAAACAGCTTTCTCTTTTCCTCAGTCAGATAAGCTATCTCAAAAAGATTAATTTTATAGTCGTTTATATATGGCTTTAATCTCTCATCCACATCCACTATACCCATTATATTTTTCGGATAATTCCACCTGTCCTTATGTCCCATGTACAATACCAATGTGATAACCGGATATTTCGGCTTGTCTTTGTTTTTTCTGCTTGATTGCCTGCCATACTCCGCACCGTCGTAGCTTATAACTCTTAGCGGCATAAGCTTGTCAGGGTCTGTCTGATTCTCAATCCCGAACATGGCAATATTTATCTTATTTCCCCGCCAATACTTTGCTACATCTCTGTCTTGATAATTGATTTTTCCGCCTATCTTTTTTGAACTGCTTGTAGGCAAATCAATCAAATCATCCTCTCTTACCACCATCTCACCATTAAACAGCAATACATTCACTATGTCCATAAAAACATCATTGTACTGCTCAAGCATCTTTTGTGTTATGTCTTTCTCCGCCATACTCCCTCCTTAAAAAAATGTTAAAGAAACTGATTAGAATAAAATAATTATGCGCTTAACTATATTTAGAATAACACCACGTACTATAAATCATTGACTTGGAATCATTGACTTGGTCTGTTTGAGTTAATTATATCAATTTATGAATACGTTTACAAGACAAAACTAAAGGTGGGCTAAAAATAAAAAGAAACAAACTATAAGCATTTTTTGATATGCTGTATTAGCTTGTTTCTTTTTATGGTTTTAGTAATCTTGGCACCATATTATTCTTCAATATTTATCTCTCTATATCGTACAACTGCATCTTTTACCTTAACAGAAATACCAACTTTATTCTGTACCGGATATATCATTGACGTAAAATCATATTTACCATCCAAAAGGTATACCTCAAGAACATTTCCATCTTTTAAAACAGTGAATTTTATATCCAATTCATCTTGTATATCAGCCTTGTAGATTCTTGGACCGTTCTTTATATAGCTGTCTGCTTCAGTATAATCTGTAATAATATTTCCAAATAAAAAATCCAATGTAATCAGAATTCTATGTCCTTCCATATCAAATATTGAAATATTTAAATCTGTACTGCTTCTGCTTCTTGAGATAACTCCATCTATATAAATATGCTCTTTTAACTCGTTAAATAAATTGGATTTCAATCTATCCGATACCTTTAGCTTATTCGGATAATCTGATTTATCCTTTATATCGTTACCGTTATTATATGGCGATAACTTCAGTCTTCCATTCTCAATATACACAAGCCTTGGATATGACATAATTCCTCTATAGCCATCTTCAGAAGACGGTCCATGGTCCTTTATCCAAGGCATCCATTCCCATCCGCCAATCCAAGCTATAGAAATATAACGATTATATTTGTCCTTGTATACTTGTGATGCATAATAATGAGGTCCAAAATCCAATGTATCGGTATATTCATGACAAAATATACAGTTTGTAAAATTTATATCTCCTACCATATATATTGTAGGTAAAAAATCTGTGCGATTCATAGGCGAAGCGGTGATAACCCATTTTCCATTTAATTCAAAGATATCAGGGCATTCAAACATTGTCCCTTCTCCATCTTTAGCTTCATACAGTATTCCACCGTATTTCCAGTTATACAAGTCATCAGAATGAAATAAATATATTCTTCCATGACTGTCACGATCCAAAGCACTTCCGTCAGAACCGCCAACAACCATTTGCCACTCACCGTCATGATGTATAACTTTAGGGTCCCTAAAATCAATACCTATAGATTCTATAATAGGATTTTTATCGTATTTTATAAAATTATAGCCGTCAAAAGAATATGCCATACATTGTCTTTGCGCAATTTCCCCATTCACCAATGTTACAGCCGTATAAAATGCATATATCTTATCTTCATACACTACCACAGAACCTGAAAAACATCCACCTTTAGAATAATCTTCATATATTCTGTCAGGAACCAAAACAGGCTTGCACTCTTCCCAATGTATCAAATCATCGCTTACAGCATGACCCCAATGCATCTTATCCCAATTATTACTGTACGGATTACATTGAAAATAAAGATGATACTTACCACAAAACCAAACTAATCCGTTCGGATCATTTATCCAGCCTTTATTTAATGAAAAATGATATTTCGGTCGAAAGATAAATTCACAATCACTCATGATTTTACTGCCCCCAATGTCATGCCTGCAGTCATCTTTTTATTTAATCCGAAATATATAATTAAAGTAGGGAATATTGATGTTGCAATTGCCGCATATGTGGCTCCCCAGTCTTTTAAACCTCTTGGACCTATAAAGTCCGCTAATCCTATCGATATGGTTTTCAACTCAGTACTGTTTATAAATACAAGGCTGAATGTATAGTCATTCCATACAGTTATAAAATTCATTGCAAGCACTGTCATAATTGTATTCATTGACAACGGTATAATTACTTTGGCATATATACCATATATATTTGCTCCGTCAATAACCGCCGCCTCTATAATCTCATTAGGAATAAATGAATAAAAATTTACAAATAGCATTATCGACACAGGTAATTGAAAAGCAAGCAGCGGCAATATAACGCTTATCCTTGTATTTATAAGTCCAACTTTTGCAAACATAGTAAATAGCGGAATTAGCGTAACTGCATATGGAATTGTTAAACCTATAAGAAAATATCTATATATCTTTTTTCTTCCTGCAAACTTCATTTTTGCTATAGCAAATGATGCCATAGAACTTATTACAACTATAAATATTAAAGATATTACAGATATTATCGCACTGTTCTTTATATATGTCACAACATTACTCTGTGTAAATATTTTAATAAAATTTTCTAATGTAAGACTTTTGGGAATACTGAACGGATCTGTAAGCAGTTCTATATTCGGTCTAAACCCTGCCAAGATCAACCAGACAATGGGATAACCTTGGATTATTAAAAATAAAATCATAACAGCCCAATATACTGTCTTCTTCACATTTTTCTTCATCTATCTACCTACTCGCTTTCATTATCCATATATTTACTTATCAGCAATACACCGATAATACTAAGTATGACAATAACAACCGCTATTGCACTTCCATATCCATAGTCTCTACTTGTAAAAGCTTTTTTATACATATATGTTGCAAGTATTTCAGATCTATGATTCGGTCCACCCTTTGTCATATTCATTGGAGCTGCAAATCCTCTAAGTGCTCCTACCAAACTGAGTATACAAGATAGCATAATTACATTTGAAATTGCCGGTATTCTTATATTAAATAAAATCTGTAATTCACTTGCTCCGTCTATTCTTGCCGCCTCAAGTATATCAGGTGAAACCGATACAAGAGCGGAATAGAAAATAATCATGTAAATTCCGATATACTGCCATCCTTCCACAGATGCTACAGCCCATAATACAGTTTTGTATTCACTGAGAAATGCTATAGGCTTTAATCCTAACAGCTTTCTAAATATATTAAACAGACCCATCGGCTCATATGAATAAAATCCGGTAAATAATTGTGATATTGCAATAACCGTTATTACAGACGGAATATAATATACCGTTTGTATAAATCCTCTTCCCTTTTTCAAATATGTTAATAATACTGCAGTGGTAAACCCAAATCCCAACTGTAATACCATAACAATAATAATGTAAAGTATATTATTAACAAATGCCTGTTTAAAAACATTGTCACTGATAAGTTTTATGTAATTGTTTAATCCTATAAAAGTCTTTTTACCAATACCGTTCCAATCCAGTAAACTATAATAAATTGAAACTATTATAGGGGTCATAACGATAAGAGAATACACAATGAAAGCCGGCAATAAAAAAATAGCAATTGCTTTTTTATCTCTTAAAATTTTCATAAATCAATTCTCCAATAATTTAATATATGGGGCAAAGACTTGCCCCAATTAAAATACTTTTATTTATTTGCATCCAATGCTTCATCCACAGCCTTTACAAATTCATCAGGTGTTTCCTCACCCATACATAATCCCGGAAGATTATCATTAATCGTTGCTATAACATCCTCATTCAATACAACATCCCAAGGTCTTGCGGCTGTAGTTCCTATATTGTTTGTATCTTCCATTATTTTTAAGAAAAGCGGATCAAACTTACTGTTGTCACTCATTTCAACTTTTTGTGGTGCAAGATGTTCATGTGCAAAATATGCAGGACTATAATTTTTTACTATAAATGTTAAATAATCTTTATACTGTTCATCAAAAACTTTAGGATTTACAGATAATCCTATTCCGCCGAATGCCCAATAATCATTTGCACTTGTTTTTGCATCTTTTATTGTCGGCATATAAAAATAATCCACATTCAATCCTTTAGGTCTGTTTTTATCTGTAAAATAATTTAATTCCCATGTTCCTGTAGGATACATAGCACTTTTCCCGCTTAAGAACAGATTCAAACCTGTAGCCACATCTGTAGTGGAAAATCCCGGTTGGAAATATTTTCCGATATCAGACATAAACTCGGCCGCTTTCATTCCCGGTTCATCAGACATCTTTGCCTTCCCTGCGGAAAGGTCATTTAAGAAGTCATTACCTGTCATCCTGAACGGATATGTTGCAAGAAGACGAAGTAACGGCCAACCGTCTCCTCCACCTATTCCGAAAGCTGTATATCCTTTATCATTTAATGCCTTACAATCCTCCAAAAGTTCATCCAATGTCTTTGGAGCCTCAATTCCCGCATCTTTAAACATATCGACATTGTACCAAATCATCTCTGTAGAAAGCTCAAGCGGTAAAGTATATAATTTACCGTCAGCAGTCCTTCCGTAATTAAGTGCCAAAGGAATATAACTGTCCTTTTCACCTATCTCATCTAAAAATGCATCCATATCTGTCAGCATCCCTTTTTCTCCCAGCTCAGCGGCATATGGTGTTGCATCCAAGTCAAACATATCAGGCATCTGTCCTCCGGCAATCATAGTACGAAGCTTTTGGTCATATGATGTTCTGTCTGCATTACTGTCAATAACAAGCTTAATATTTCCGCCTTGCTCATTATATTTATCGGTAATTTCCTGTAATGTCACTATCGTATCATCTGACGCAGATCTTGATGAAAAATAATGAATTTCTCTTACTCCACCGTCTTTACCTTCCGCTTGCGATGAGCCTTGTGTACTTTGTGACTTTGTTCCACAACCAATCAATAACATGCTGACTATAAGCCCTATTACTCCTATTTTCCTATACATAATTTTCCCCTTTACAAATATGATACATACAAATATCCGATACTTTTATACTTCCGTCATTTACAAAAAAACCCCAAAAAGGCCTTTCATTATTGTAGGCTCTCATCGTCAAAGCCATAATGTCATTTACATAAAGACAAAGTATTGTATCATCCACAATAATTCTTACATCTACTTTATTAGTCTTTAAACCTCTATAATCAAAAGGTCTTTCAAGTTCAACCATAAACGGCTTATCGCCGTCTACATACCACTGATTCACTCCTTGTATACACCTTGGCCACATATCCGCAACAACCCTATTATAGAACGGCTCAAATCTTAAATAGTAACCATTTGAAAAACTGTTATCTTGTCTTAATCCTATACCAAATGACCTTGTATTACTGTCATACTCTATCTTAGCCTCTATCATACAAGTACTATTCATCTCACCAATTACATAAAACGCTTCTCCTTCATTATTTTGTATTTCTATCGGATTAATATCCACCGATTTCATTTCATTACCAAATACATTAAATATCCCGGACACCGGTTTTACACATAAATTTCCGTTTTCTTTTTGATTTATTTCATGTGCAATAAAATCACCACCCCACTCATATTGTCCGAAATCACTGTCACCACGTTTTGTCGGAACCCATGCAAAAGCTACCCTTTTTTCTCCTGCCTTTGCAGTCTTTGCAGCATAGAAAGCTCTTCCGTCAAATGTATCTTCTATCGGTGCGACCCATGGACCTTTCAAACTGTCCGCCATTCTGTAGTGAGTTACAAATTTTTCTGAAAATGTGGAATATATTAAATACCACTTATTCCCCATCTTAAATAAGTCAGGACATTCATGTGTCATATAAGACTTAGGATTATAAAACGGACTCATTGCTTTCCAATTAACCAAATCATAAGATCTACACAGTCCGACACATCCTCCGTTCTTTTCACTTGCTCCTTTTAACCTTGCCGCCAATAACATATCAAAACATTTTTCTTCTTCATTGAAAAAAACATACGGATCACGCCAATCAAAAGGCTCATATATAGACTCATCCGCACCGAAAGTAAGCTCCGGAAGCTTCTCCCAATGCATAAGATCTTCACTGACAGCATGAGCAACATATTGTAAAGGCCTACCGTCTCTATGATATTTAGGATTATAATTATTTTGTGCCGTATAAAACATATGAAACTTACCATCATTTCCTTCTATTACAGAGCCTGTATAGCAAGCATAATCAGCGTCTTCATATTCACCTACCGGCAGTACAATACCGCAATCTTTTATATTTACTCCATCCTCTGTAATCAAAAGGTTCCAACTGGTTCTGTAACCATACTCATCCTGTGTTTTTCCTTTTCGCTCATCATGAAGATAAAATATGTAAAATTTACCGTCATGTGCAAAAGGTATAGTGTCACCTACCCAACCATCCTTCGGTCTGTAGAAAATCTGCCCCATATTCAACCTCGTTCCATATTTTTTCTTTATTTATGCTCATATACTATACTATTCAAACAAAATATGATATTAGCAAATGCCCCAAAGTTTTTATAAATGATTATGCAAGTGTATGTTTTCTTGCATTTTCTATGCAAATATGCTATTGTTTTCATAGTTTTTCATCATTATGATTTGATTTTCATTTTATTTTCAAAAAGGGGGAATATGGTAAATATAAATGATGTTGCAAAGGCAGCCGGTGTTTCTATCTCAACTATCTCCAGGGTGATAAATCAGAGTAGTTCGGTGTCACCCGCCACCAGGAATAAAGTAATGAAGGTAATAGCGGAACTTGGATACTCTCCAACAACTTCTGAAAAAAAAGATAGAAAGAAATCAAATAAACTAATCGGAGTATTATTTCCTGATATATCAAATAATGTATTTGGAAGAATTTTACAAGGTATAAACAGTGTACTGACTCCTCTGGGATACAACACGGTAATATGTGAAACAAACGGTGAGTTGGATAAAGAAATACATTTTTTAGATGTATTAAAGAATAAACAGGTTGAGGGAATCATAATGGCTAATGTCCATATACCTGAGGAGCATCTTCTCTGGATACACAGAAATAACAAGCCTGTAGTATATGTTTGTCAAGATATCCCTGACTTTAGCTTGAAAATACCTATAAGTTCTGTAAACATGGACAATCAACAGGCAATTTGTGATATGGTTCATTTTCTTTATAATATGGGGCATAGAAATATAGCCTTTATAGGCGGACCGTTACATGACTTATCCGCCGGAAAGAAACGATATCAAGGCTATATGAAAGGCATCAGGGAGTGCTCACTGAATACATCTCAAGATCTGATCAGCTTTCAGGAATCTTTTACAATTGCCGACGGATATGAAGGTATGCATCAAATATACGAAAAATCATCCATACTTCCTACAGCTGTACTCTGTGCTTGTGACAATATAGCTGTAGGTGCTATAGACTTTATGTATGATAATAACATACAGGTACCTGAACATATATCCGTGACAGGTGTTGACGACAGCAATCTTGCAACTGCTATAAGACCGTCTCTTACCACTATAAGACACGCAACATTTGATACAGGTATAAAGGCGGCTCAAATATTGCTTGAATATTTTGCTTCGCCTTCATTTACCGGAAATGCATTCAAACTGCCTTATCAGCTCCTTCGAAGGCAAAGCGTAAAACACCTATAAAAACAGGACCTCTTTTAAGAGGTCCTGTTTTTATCGGGTTATTCCGTCAATATTCTTTATTCTCTTTTTGTCACCTATATTCTCAAATCTTATAAGTAACTGTTCTTTATTTTCGAAAGTCGCATAGATATTGTTGTCTTCCCGGTGGTAGTCGCAACCGTTCCATGCCAAAAATCCTTCAACCAATATCTTATGATCAAGCTCATACAGACTTATCGCCTTCATTATATTGCTGATAAATCCTGTAGAATTTACAGGTGCAAAGAACTTTTCAGGCAAATCATACAGTGCTACAAAGGCAACTCCGCCTGAATGTTTACATGGATAGTATCCGTAGTTCTTATCGCTTATGCCGCAGGCAATCATAGAAAGAATATATCCTGTGACACTCTGTGTAAGCGGCAAATTCGGAGCGGTTAAAGCATCAAAACCCACTTTCTCTCCGAAAGCTCTTGCCTCATCCACAAGCTCAAGCAGACTGTCATCAAAACCGTTTATATTCTCCCAGCCCCATAGCCAATCATTTGACTGTATAGACTCACTTCCGATAAATTGAATCGGATATGTGCTGTTGCCGATTTTTATTTTATGTGTGGCAAAGTCCACATTCCAGCCCTGTCCCTTTGCTACATACATCTCGATCATATCCTGTACACGAAGCATACCTCCAAATACAGCAGACACGACCTGTGTCCAGTCGGTGCGGTCCATTTCATAGTCTGTTTTTAATATATTTACTCTCTCAGCCATAAACACCTCTATAATAATATTTCAGTCAAAACACTTAATAACACCGAGTTTCCCAAGGCATATCAAGTAGCTGTATAACCAACCTCTGACCATAGTATTATTTAAACAAAATAACTTAATAAACGCAAGTATTATTTTAACACTCTATACTCTTTCATCACATGATTGTCTTCAAATATAATAGGTTTTGCGGTAAGTCCCTCCGCGTCATTGTCATAGTATCCCATCAAATAGTCATTGACATCCTGTAGATTGTCAAACTCCTCTACCTGATACGGTAGTTCAAATGCAAGTTTTTCAATAAACAGATATTTATCACCGTCATTTACCAAAACTCCTGTATGTCCTATAAACTCCTGAACCGCATTCTTACCATCATCCATAGTCATAAACACGGAAATCATATGCATCTTGTCATTGTCAAATGAAATCTGCTTATCATTCCATGACTTCACTATCTCATCGGCAAGTTCATTTGTATCATGTGTGTTGTTTACATCTATATATGAGAATATCGTATCAAACTTTTCTTTGTCTTCACCCTCAAATATCTTTTTTGCATCGATTGCGGCAAAATCATTGAATAACATAGTGGTATCTCCCGGAGTTTTATTTCCTACCTTAATAAAATCTCCCATCAAAGAATATGATGTTATCCTACAGTTTCTGCCTACAAAGCCTTGATTATTATTAAGCCATGCATCTATCAGTTTATCCTGATCAAATGTAGGGAATGCCGCCTCAATACTTGTCATCTCCTGTACCAAATTTTTACTTCCTACAGCATTGTTGTACTCGTCTACAGCCTCAAAAAACTTATCTATCTTATCCTCACTCAAACCTGCATTTGCCAGTGCCTTCTTTACTCTGTCTCTGGTTTCATTGTCCGCCAAGTTTGAATACTTAAGATGAATCTTTGCCTTACTTAGAGCTATGCTTGTTTCTGTAGTATCGGTATTGTCTACAGTTGTATTGTCTGTAGCCACAGTAGTACTTTCACCTGCCGTGTCCGCATTATTTGCCTTATTTGAACATGCTCCCAAAACAATTGCCAATCCGATTGCCATTACTAAAAGTTGCTTTTTCATATGCTAACCTGCTTTCTTTCTTAGTCGCCTTAGTATATCACTTTAGCCGTATTAAAAATATATATGTTTTTAGATTTATTCTTTAAAAATTAGATAAAAATTTATTACTTACAGTATAAGAAAATCTCTTTTCTCCCCTTTTATCTTGTATTAAAAAGTGATATAATGGGTCTTTGATTTTTATAGTTCAGTTTTACAAAGGAAGGCATATTATGAAGGTTGGTTTTGACAATCAAATGTATTTGAAGACACAGTCAGAGCATATCAAGGAAAGGATTGCAAGTTTCGGTGACAAACTCTACCTTGAGTTTGGCGGAAAGCTTTTTGATGATTACCACGCATCCAGAGTACTTCCGGGTTTTGAGCCTGACTCAAAGCTTAGAATGCTTCTTCAGCTGAAGGATCAAGCTGAAATTATTATTTCCATATCCGCAATTGATATAGAAAAGAATAAAATTCGTGAGGACCACGGTATCACCTATGATGTAGACGTTTTAAGGCTTATAGACGCGTTCCGCGGAAAAGGACTCTTTGTGGGAAGTGTTTGCATTACACAGTATTCAGGACAAAAGAGTGCGGATACATTTAAAGAAAGGCTTGAAAATCTCGGTATAAAAGTTTACAGGCTTTATTTGATAGACGGATATCCAAGCAATGTATCACATATAGTAAGTGAAGAAGGCTATGGTAAAAATGACTACATAATCACATCCAGACCGCTTGTAATAGTTACAGCTCCGGGTCCGGGTTCAGGAAAGATGGCAACCTGTCTTTCACAGCTTTACCATGAAAATAAAAGAGGAGTTAAAGCGGGATATGCAAAATTTGAGACCTTCCCAATATGGAATCTTCCGCTAAAACATCCTGTAAACCTTGCATATGAGGCTGCAACCGCCGACTTAAATGATGTGAACATGATTGACCCGTTCCACCTTGAAGCATATGGAAAAACCACAGTCAATTACAACAGAGATATTGAAGTTTTTCCTGTACTTATGGCTATCTTTGAGGGAATATTCGGTGAGTGCCCATACAAATCACCTACAGATATGGGAGTAAATATGGCGGGAAACTGTATTATAGACGATGAGGTATGCAGAGAAGCAAGCAAGCAGGAAATTATCAGAAGATACTATAATTCGCTTTGCAGATTTGCCAAGGGTGAGTGTAAAGCTGATGAAGTTTATAAGCTTGAACTTATCATGCAGCAGGCAAAGACAAGCCTTGACGACAGAAGAGTAGTATCCGCCGCTCTTTTAAAGGCTGAGACAACTCAACTTCCGGCAGCTGCAATGGAACTTGAAAACGGTGAACTTATTACAGGTAAGACATCGGAACTTCTCGGTGCAAGTGCCGCTCTTATCCTTAATGTACTTAAAGCTCTCAGTGGTGTGGACGATGAAATAAAGCTTATTTCACCTACCGTTATAGCACCTGTTCAAGAGTTGAAAACCACTTATCTTGGCGGATCCAACCCAAGACTTCATATAGATGAAGCACTTATTGCACTTTCCATATCCGCCGCAACGGATGAAAATGCAAGAAAAGCTCTGCATGCCATTCCAAAGTTAAAAGGACTTCAGATGCACTCAAGCGTGATGCTTTCCGACATTGATATGAAAACTATAAGTAAACTGGGTATAGGTCTTACC
>NZ_DBHIEQ010000020.1:40292-55468 GCF_057250505.1 Lachnoanaerobaculum sp.
TCCTTTGGCTCTTCAGCAGTTTGTTCAGATTTTATTTCTTCTTTTTGCTCATCCTTTATCTCAGGCGTTTCGTCCGATCCGTCAGATATATCTACTTCGGCAAATCCGTCATCTATATCCGGCTTATCTTTCTTTATCTCTTTTACCTCTTCCTTTTTCTGTCCGAGAGGCATATATTCAAGAGGAGCCTCATCATCCTGATCTTTGTCAGAAATAAGATCTACATTCTTTGTTATATTACTCTTATTCTTCTTCTTTTTTGTAACCTTCTTACTTACTTTCTTTGCCTTCTTTTTATTTGATGCCTTTGAAATAAGCAGTATTATTACAAATACACCCAGTATAATTGCCAACGCTATTACATTTCTGAGCCATTCATTACTTCTCTCATATTTCTTTTCAAGTACATCGTATTCAGCCTTTGACACTCCGGTATCGGCATTAGGGTCTACAAAGTATCTTTGTATAGTGCCTTCTTCCATATCATATCTGTAGAAATCTTTTCTGCCGTCCGAATTCATGGCATATACTACACAATATCTCTTTTCATTGTCACTTCCCCATATCCAACCGCGAATCTTCTTGCCGTTTATTACCAATATACTCTCAACAAATCCCTTAGGTACTTCCACACCCTTATCAAGAGGCATTACAGTGATACTCTTTGTATTGGTATCTATCTGAGTATATACGGACCATTTATCTGAAGCATCGTCATAGATATAAAAATCTCCGGAACCGTCATTACCTACAAGGTATAAGATGTATACATCCTGATTCTTCATCTTACCGGCTTTAACTTCTCTGCCCTTATATGTGAATGTAGACTCCTCAAAACCTTCCGGCAAAATGTTCTTATCAAATGAGTCGGATACCTGATAATCTATTCCTCCGATAGTAAGACCGTTGTTTGTGGAAACAATATCCAGCGAATCTTCACCTTCACTCTCGGCAACAACACTCTCTTCGGCAGTTGTCGAATCTTCCTGAGTCTTTTTCATCTCACTTTTCTTTACATTTATGATGTAACTTTCCACCACAGATCCGTCAGGTGACGTTACCTTTACCGTTACCGCATTGACACCTACAACAAGATTATCATTTCCTGTAATAACAACCTTTGAACCGTCCTGTCTCGGCTTTACACTTACCGCAATATTTGAAATATTTCCGGCAACATTCATGTCATAATTTTTTACATTACTTTTAAAATCAGGAGTAAGTTTTCCCGGGCTGACCTTCAAAGATGAAAGTGAAGCATCTTTTTTATCTGCCGCCGCAGTAGTTGACTCTTCCTTTTTCTTTTCTACAGTACTCTCGTCAGTTGTACCGGGAGCGACCTCAGCATCCTTTATTTTTATCTTACCGCTACCCTGTGACTGCATTGTAGCCATCTTTGCATTGTTATCATAAACTTCCCATGAACTTACCACCACGGTGGTATCTTTGGCAACCTTAGCCTTAAACTTTAAGGAATAGTTTTGATTGCTTGAATTGGTTCCGGTATTTGATGTAACCTTTATACTTCCGGCACCACCCTGTGCATTGGTTCCTCCTACAAAATCAAGTACACTGTCATCATAGCTTAACATCACAGTCGCACTGTCTATATTTCCGTCACTTGACGAAAGTGTCATCACTAAATTTACTTCATCACCCACTGTTGCATTAACATCTGCAAAGCTTATACTGATACCCATCGCAAAAGCATTGAAAGTCAATACTATTGAAAATATTAGGGCAAGTAAAAAAGAAGGTATGATGACATTTACATTAGAATTTTTTAAATACTTCATCTTATTCTCTGACATTACTGCATAAAACTATGTAAATACAGTATTACTTTCCTCTCTTTATATTTAGTTACCGTCAGGCATCACAGCCGGTATATCAGGCATATCCCTGTACACAGGTATGTAGAATGTAAATACTCCGTTCTTATCTTCTTCGGAGTATGCTCTTGAAAGCATAGCACCCTCGTTCTTTGCACCCTCTATATTGCTCATATACTGATGTTTGTATCTGCTGTCCCCAAGTACATTGAACTTCTTAAGATAGAACGAATTTTGTCCCGCCTTTGCATAATTGGTACCGTAGTACAAAGCACCTCCCATTATAGCTTTAGCCTTTGTATTCCACGGTCTGAGGTATGTGTCTCCGCTTCCTGCCCAAGCAAGTCCCCTCTCCGTAGCCGACTGATTTCCCGACTGATACGCTTCTATATTAAAGAAATTGTATATGCCTCCGCTTCCGCTTATAAGTCCTGAAGTTCCTTCATAACCCTGTTCTTGGATAAGCATTGCTGAAAGTACATACGGATTAACACCCGATTTCTTTGCGGCATCCATAATCATATCCACATAAGTTGTTCCGTTTGAGAGTGCATTCGGATTTTCCGTCTCTGCATTCGCCGCACTTGATGCATGAATGCTGTCCGATGAACTGATACTCTCTTTTATAGCATCACCGTTCACCACTCCCGGTCCGTGCTCCGGGTCTGAAAACTCTGTTGTCGGAACATAAGCCGTTGTAGTCGCAGGCTCTGTATAGCCCGGACCTTTATCACTTTCATTAACAGAGCTGCTTTCTTTAACAGGAGAATCTACACTTGATTCCGGCTCTTCCATAGGACCCACAAGCTTTGCACTTTCATTAGTGTTTGCGACAGGTCCGTCAACTTTCACATATTCTCCGGTGCTTGTGCTCTCACCCGGTGCCTTTGCACTTGAATAGTCAACACTGCCTTTACTCTCTGTAACCGACTTTGTGCCGGAAACTTCACTGCTTTTATTGACTGTGGCAGCTGCTGTAATAATCTTTTCTGTAGCCTGTGTTGTAGCCGCACTTGTTTGAACGGCAGTATTTTTACTTGACTTACTTTCCATAAAGGTGCCTTTAAGCATCTTTTCAACACCTTCTTCAGTCTGTTCACCTGTAGAATAACCATGGTTTAAAAACTGAAATATATTGGTGGAATCAAGAAAGTTTCTAGGGTCCATATAGTACCTTATAATGCCTTCACTTGCAGATACCCACTTATCTGAATCATATCCTATCCAAGTCCCGCTTTTAGGATCATATGCACCCTTTTCCATTGATTTCCAAGATGTTTTTGAATTCTTTGACACCAAGTTCAAACCGACTTTTGATTCATTTTTTATTACTTCATCCCAAGGGATATCTACATTCTGTACAACAAATTTCCAGTTGGGATATTCCGCATGTAATGCCCTTAGTCTGTTCTTATAGCTCTCAGGGAAGCCTGCAATTGAAGACTCAAAATCAGCATCTGTTTTATAACTTGCTGTGGACTCTGTTCTTATATAGTTCTTTGCTACATATCCTTCCTTATCTCCCGAGCCTACATTGAATGAAATCTTGTACCAGTACATTCCGTCACTGTTTACCTCATCAAGTACAGTGACGGATGTATTTCTTTGCAATGTTGCAACCGTATTGTTTCCGGTACCGGCTTTTGATCTTACATTTAAGTTACTTACATCTACATATCCTTTTTTAGTTGTAAAAGCATTGATTTCTTTTATGAACAAGTTCCTTCCGGCACCTGTAACGAGTATTGCACCCAATGTAGTAACCAATATAAATCTATTTAAAAATGTTTTTTTCATTAAACCATCCTATATCATTTTTATTTATTCAGATTATAAGGTCCAAATCCAAACGGCAACAGTTCTTCCAATTTCATACTTCTTATTTTTGCACCGTCAGACATTATAATCTCAAACTCTTTCGGATTGCAAAACTCCTGCATCACCTGTCTGCATACTCCACATGGAGTACACATATTGTCGAAACCGGTATCTTCAAATCCTCCGACAACGGCTATTTTGCAAAAATCATATATTCCTTCCGATATCGCCTTGAAAAAAGCGGTCCTTTCCGCACAATTGCAAGGTGTATAGGCGGCATTTTCAATGTTGCAGCCATGTATTACTTTCCCCGACTTTGTCAAAAGTGCAGCTCCTACTTTAAATTTTGAATAAGGAACATATGCCATCTTTCCGGCCTTCTTTGCCTCATTCAGCAATTCTAAATCCGACATAATCCTCCTAAAACTGAACCAAACCGTCTATCGGCCCTGTAAGCAATACATCATCAGCATATATTACAGGTCCTTTTGCACGATACTGTTTATTCATCTCGAATTTGATTTTTCCCTTTACCTTAACCCAGTCCTTATTTTTAAAGTTCTTTGCTCCTTTATATTTGCATACAAAACCTAAAAACTGAATATCCGCCTCACAGCAAGTCATTGCCCTTCTTCCGGTTATAAGTATATCATCACCTATTCCGTTCGGTCTTACAACCTGTGCCGTAAACTCCACTTCTTTGCCGTCATACTTTTCCGGCCTGTCCATAGTATCGACATAGAAAACGCCGTAATCTTCAGATTTTATGACAAGTTTTGCATCATCAAGGTCATATGGTAAGTTTATACTGAAATCTCCGGTTATTTCGCCTTCTTCACCTTCAAATATGATCTCGGCATTAGGAGCCATAGCCTTTATCTGAAGATGATATGCGCTCAGTGTATCCTCGTCAATATCGTCAGCCCTGTTACAGATAACAAGTTCCGAATTTCTTAACATCTTACCCATATATGCTTTCAAGTCCTTATTCTTAATATAAAGATCAAGTGTTGATGTATCAAATACGGTAATCATCTGATTGATAAACCAGATATTCGGTATTTCAAGCTTATCCTGCTCCCAAAGTCCGTTCCACTCTATAAGTATTCTCTCAGGATTTACCTCTTTGGTAAGCTCCTCCATCTTTTGCAAAGTTAAGTCATTTATATCATCTATATATTTCACAGTCGTATGAGTGGATTCAAGCAGCTTTTCGTCATACTCTTCCTCACCCTCTTCACAAACAATCAAAAGAGTATTTCCGTCAGTTCTGAAATACTCCTGTTGCATTGTGAATTTCATAAATTGTGTCTTTCCTGCTTCCAAAAAGCCGTTGATGACAAAAACAGGTAATTGTTCCATAATATCTCCATTCAACAAGCACTATGCTCTAAAACACTTCTTCAGTTCTTCACTCTTTAATCCGGCACCGATAACACATACCTTACCTGTGTATTCAGCATCGCCTCTTCTTATATCGTTCTCTCCCGGAACCAAATCAAAGTAGAACCAATCGTCACTGTTTGCATCCTTTATCATTCCCTTTGCTCTAAGTACAACACCATATTTTTCTTCATCGGCAAAGCCGTCTAAGATGCTCTTTAACTTGTCTTCACTGATTGCAGGTACCTGCTCCATGCCCCAACTGTCAAATACATCGTCTGCATGATGATGGTCATGGTGATCATGTCTGCATCCGCAGTGGTCGTGATGGTCGTGGTGATATTCATGCTCACAGTGTTCATCATGGTCGTGGTTATGCTCATGTTCGCAATGCTCGTCATGGTCGTGGTTATGTTCATGTTCGCAATGTTCGTCATGTTCGTGGTGATGCTCATGTTCACAGTGTTCATCATGGTCGTGATGGTGCTCATGTTCGCAATACTCGTGGTGATGGTGATGATGCTCATGCTCCTTTGCCAACTCCTCCAACAACTCACTCTTTAAATCTATAGGCTTTGACAACATCTCCTCTATCTTTTCATTACTCAACTTATCAAGCGGAGTTGTAACAATAGTTGCCTCAGGATTTACACCCTTTATAAGCGCAACCGCCTCTTCAATCTTTTTATCATCTGCAAGGTCTGTCCTTGAAAGTATTATTGTATTTGCAAACTGAATCTGATTGTTAAAGAACTCACCAAAGTTCTTCATATACATTTTACATTTCTTTACATCTACTACGGTAACAGCAGAGTTTGACTCAACCGGCAAATCCTTTTCTACATCCGATACAGCCTTTAATACATCTGAAAGCTTACCTACACCGCTCGGCTCTATTATAACTCTGTTCGGTGAATACTTTTCAAGCAATTCTCTCAGTGAAGCTTCAAAATCTCCTGCCAAAGAACAGCATATACATCCTGAGTTCATCTCTTTGATTTCAATGCCCGAATTCTTTAAGAAGCCTCCGTCAATTCCTATCTCTCCGAACTCATTCTCTATTATTATTGTTTTGCCCTTGTCCTTATTACCTTCTACAAGTCTTTTTATGAATGTTGTCTTTCCTGCACCAAGAAAGCCTGAAATAACATCAATCTTTGTATTTGCCATATTTTTCTCCTTTACTCTCTAAAAAACAAGCCTGATTAAAATCAAGCTTGTATATTAAATACATCCGACTACTTATAACTCTTAGCCGATTTTGACATTTGTCAGCCTTACCGAAATAAGTCCGGCAACTATACCTATCAGTGCTCCGCTTACCAAACCTGCAATTATAAGTACAGGCAAATATGTGAACACACCGTTAGTCCTTACCACAAACGCCGCACATATGATCTGTCCCACATTGTGCATGATACCTCCGATTATGCTGACACTTATAAGCGAAAAACTTTTAATCTTTGATACTGCAATCATACTCAATAAGCTGAGGCTTGCACCTGCTATAGAATAAAACATCATGGACATATTTCCAAATGTCATTGCTATAAGTATAATTCTAAGTATTGACACCACAACAGCAGTCTTTACGTCAAACAAAAATAATGCAATAACAACTACAATATTTGCAAGACCGAGCTTCATGCCCGGTATACCTAAGTTTATAGGTATAAGTGTTTCCACAAATCCCAGCACCATTGCAAGTGCTACAAGCATACCCATAGTAGTTATTTGCCTTATATATTTACCTGACCTCATCACTTTGCTACAACAGTAGCTATTTTTATGTTCACCTCAAGTACTGTAAGCCCTGTCATATTTTCAATAGCGTTCTTCACTCTTTCCTGAACCTTTTCACTCACTTCAGGAATATTGTAATTGTAGCTTACATTGACAGATAAATCCACACAGACTTTATCATCATTTACTTCTACATTTACACCTTTCATACTCTTTGCTATCTTGCTTCCTGAGAGCTTACCCATAAAATCTCTTGTTATATTCCCCGCCATTGAGTCAACTCCCTCGACCTCAGTTGCGGCAATACCTGCGATGACAGCCACTACTTCGTCAGCTATCTTTACTTCACCGAGCTTATTATCCTCAGTAGCCTCAATATTATCTTCTTTATTTATATCCAATGTATCAGCCATAAAAGCCTCCTTGTATTCTATGATTATCAATTATATCAAATATTGTATAAAATTAAAAGAGAGAAGAAATTATGAAATCCCCCTCTTTACCGAATATTATAGTAAAGAGGGGGGATGTTGTTTAATTATTTTTATTTATCTTTGTAATTCCGATACCTGTAAAAGCCCATACTAAGGCAAAAATCATTCCTGAATAATTTAAAATAGCGTATGGTAAATAATTTAATGTTGCCACACCTAAGGTGCTGGCCATATATGCACCTGCGGCAGTCCATGGAATAAGACATTCCGTACATGTTACAGAATCTTCCAATGTTCTTGATAATACTTTCGGGTGTAATCCCATCTTAAGATATGCTTCTTTAAATGCTTCACCCGGCATCAATATAGATACCTGTCCGTTACTTGTAACTCCTGTTATTATAAGACATGTAGCTATTGTTGATGCAACAAGTTTAAACGTAGAATTTATTTTTTCAAGCATCTTTGAAATTACAACATCAAGAGAGCCTGTGACCGTCATAGTTCCGGCAAATGAAATAGCACATACTGCAATAAGAAGAGTATTCATCATTGACATCATACCGCCTCTATGAAGCAGTCTGATAAGTTCAGGTGCTACACTCTCTTCATTCATTCCCACCATTCCGACATTAAATCCGTTTAATGTAACCTCTACAATACTCTTCAGATCCGCTCTCTGGAAAACAGCCGCATTTATAAGTGCTATTAATGATGCCAACAACATCACGGGTATTGTAGGTTTTTTTGTAATAGATCCTATAAGCACTATTGCAAGTGGAATCAGTAGTAAAATATTCCATTTAAACATATTATCAAGTGTACCTGTAAGAATATTTATAGTTTCCGGTACTACTATATTGTTTTTAGCTCCAACCTGACCCATTATAAAATAAAATATTGAAGCCAAAATTGCGGAGCTGCCTGTTGTCCACAACTGATTATATACATGTTCATATAAATCAACTCCACATACTGCTGAAGACAGATTTGTGGTATCAGACAGAGGTGAGAGCTTATCTCCGAAATATGCTCCTGAAACCACCGCACCTGCAACCAATGCAAGGTTTGCATCCATTCCTATAGCAACACCCATAAATGCCACGCCTATAGTTCCGGCAGAGCCCCATGAAGTTCCTGTAAGCACTGACACTATAGCTGTAAGCAAAAATGCCGTAAGTGCAAGATATTTAGGGCTTATTAACTTCAATCCGAAATATATAAGCATAGGTATTGTGCCTCCAAGCATCCATGAGCCTATCATAAATCCAACTATAACTAAAATTAACAGAGCACCCCATACTTTAGCTATTTTTGTTGCTATTTCTTTCATTATCTCATCATATGAATATCCTAATATTCCGGCTTGAATACCGGATACTACTGCCGCTAAGACAATCAAAGGCTCCGCCGGCAAGCCTAAAAATCCTATTCCGACACCCAGAATTATAAGCATTGCCAATATTGGAAACATTGCCTGAAATATTGTCGGTTTTCTTTTTGTATCACTCATAAATTTCACCCCAATTTATATTATTTTTAAATCTTAATAAAGCTTCTTCCAATTTCGCCTTTGAAAGAGCAACATTTACTCTGAAAAATCCTCTACCGTCTTCACCAAATCCGCTGCCTAATGAGAATGCAATATGTGCTTTATATAACATTAAGTCCTTTAACATTTCCTCAGAAATTCCGGTACTTCTGTAATCTACCCATAATAGATATGTTCCCTCAATATCTGCTACTTTAAACCCCTTCATTCGTGTTTCAAAAAATTCTTTTGCAAAGTCTATATTTTCTTTTATTTTTTCTTTTGCAAGTTCAAGCCACTCTTTACCGTATTCATAAGCTGCTGTAACCGCCGGTATACAAAAATAACTTGGATTATGTATTCCTGCCTGTTTTAATAAATGTTTAAATGATTTTCTTAAGTTTTCATTCTTTATAATTATATTACTTGCCTCTAACCCTGCAATATTAAAATTCTTAGATGTTGACAGTCCTATTATTATATTGTCATATATATCATAATATGAAGCATAACTTATAAATTTATTTTTCCAAATAAAATCCGCATGTGTCTCATCTGATATTATAAGAACTCCATATCGTTTACAAATTTCTACAGTTCTTCTTATTTCTTCCTCACTCCACACTCTTCCTACAGGATTATGTGGAGATACTGAAATAAAAACTTTTACTCCGCCTTTTATTTTTTCCTCAAAATCCTCAAAATCTATCTCATAATGTCCGCTGTCCAATATCAAAGGACATTCCACAAGCTCTCTGTCGTTTATTCTTACCGCATTTTGAATAGGATCATATAGAGGTGTAAATACAAGAATTTTATCATTTTTCTCTGTATAATTTTGTATTATTAAGGATATAGCCTGAATGATTCTTGGACAATATACTATCCATTCATTTTCCGGAAAAAAACCGTAATTATTTTTTGCCCATATCTTTGACAGTTCTATATACTTTTCACTTACATTTGTATACCCGTAAATCCCATGATTTGCAGCATCTATAACCGCATTTACAATCTCAGGTGCTATCCTATAATCCATATCCGCCACTGTTAACGGTATCAGATCCTCAATTCCATATTCATCAATTATTTCATCCCATTTTGCACAGTTTGTATATCTTCTTGAAACTATATTGTCAAACAATTGCTCCCCCTATCTATAACTTTATTATTTATAGCTAAGTGTATAAAAGTTACTTATACACATAGATTATGACTTTCCTGTTTTATGATTTGAAACCACATCAAAGACTACCGCTCCTAAAAGCACAGCACCTTTTACAATATATTGGAACTGATCCGGCAATCCAAGTATCGACATTCCCTGATTGATTACACCTAAAAGTATAGCTCCGATCATTATACCTTGTATCGTTCCCGAACCTCCATATGCCGATGCACCGCCTATAAAGCATGAAGCAATTGCATCCATCTCATATGAATTTCCCATATTTCCGTCAACAGAACCGATACGAGCTCCCACCAAAAGTCCTGACAATCCTGCCAAAAGGCTCATCAAAAAGTATGCCCAAAAATAAACTTTCCTTGGGTCTATTCCCGACAACCTTGTTGCCTTTTCATTTCCACCTACAGCGTAGAAATATCTTCCAAAAACTGTTGAACTTGTAACAAACGCAAATATAGCCACTACAACAAGTATCCATATAAGCATAATAGGTATTCCCTTATAGCTCATAAGCTTATATGCATAAAATAATATTACAAGATCAAATATAGCCACTTTTATTGCTGTTGCCTTTATACTTGCACTCTCATAACCTTTTTTCATCTTATTTCGCTCTGAAATAAAGGTATAAGCTGTAATAGCTATAGCTACAAGTATTCCTACCGCCATTGATGAAATAACTCTTTGATTTACGTCAAGTCCCGGTATTTGTATATATGATGTAAAGAGACTTAGAAACTTCTTATCCATTACGGCAACGGTCTTTGAATCCAAAATAACTCTGGCTATACCCCTGAATAAAAACATACCTGCCAATGTACATATAAAAGGAGGTATATGTATATATCCGATAAGCCAGCCCTGCCAAATACCGATAATACATGTAACTGCAAGTGATACTAATATAGCAATAAACGGATTTATACCCACACTTAACAGCTTTGCTGAAAGTGCAGCTGAAAGACAAAGTGTCGATCCCACAGATAAATCCACATTACCGCCTGTAAGTATACAAAGAAGCATTCCACAAGCCATTATAAGCACATATGCATTTTGTAAAAGCAGATTTGATATATTCTGTGCAAGAAGAAGTCTTCCGCCTGTCAGATATGTAAAGAATACAAACACAACTAAAAGTGCAAGTACCATAGTATATTTTTTTACAAATTTATTTGCATTCACCTTTAACCTCCTATTTAACCGCAGCACAATCAGACTTTAGTATTGTACTCATTATTTTTTCCTGTGTGGCTTCTTCTGCACTGAACTCCCCTGTTATCTTGCCGGCATTCATAACATATATCCTGTCACACATACCCAAAAGCTCCGTAAGATCGGAAGAAATCATCACAACCGATTTACCCTCCTTTACCATATCATTTATAATGGAGTAAATCTCATATTTTGCTCCGACATCTATACCTCTTGTAGGTTCATCCAGAAATAAAACCTCCGGCCCTGCAAACATCCACTTTGACAATAATACTTTTTGTTGATTTCCGCCTGATAAGTTACCTACCTTTTGCTGTATTGACGGTGTCTTGGTTTTCATTGCTTTTACATATTCTTTTGCGACCATATTTTCCTTTGATACATCCACAACACCTCTTTTATCAGCTATCTTCTCCATTCGTGCAAGAGTAGTGTTCTTTGCAATTGATTCGGAAAGTATAAGACCGTCAGTTTTTCTATCCTCTGTAACATATGCCAGACCGTTTACAATAGCCTCTCTGGCACTATTTAGAAAAACTTCTTTATTTGCTATAAATTCTTTCCCTGAAATATGGATTCCATAGCTTTTTCCAAAAAGTGATTTTGCAAGTTCTGTTCTTCCTGCCCCCTGTAATCCTGAAAACCCGACAACTTCACCCTTCTTAACATGAAAACTTATATTATCTACAACACATTTCTCAGTATATATAGGATGATATACAGTCCAATTTTTGGCTTCAAACATTATCTCATCACTTATTATATGATTTCTTTTCGGATATCTGTCTTCAAGTTCACGTCCTACCATACCCTTTATTATTCGTTCTTCATTTATAGAATGATTGGAATTATCTATAGTCTCTATAGTCAT
Source organism: Lachnoanaerobaculum sp. (assembly GCF_057250505.1). Lineage (NCBI taxonomy): Bacteria > Bacillati > Bacillota > Clostridia > Lachnospirales > Lachnospiraceae > Lachnoanaerobaculum > Lachnoanaerobaculum sp. The sequence continues at coordinate 52,303 of NZ_DBHIEQ010000020.1, forward strand.
CCCGTCTCTTATAACTGTTATCTCATCAGCTACATATGCCACTTCCTGCAATTTATGAGTGATGATTATTGATGTAATTCCTTTTTCCTTTTTAAAACGAATAAGCATATCGAGTAACATCTTTGAATCCTCATCATTTAATGATGAAGTAGGTTCATCTAATATCAGAAGCTTTACATTCTTTGATATTGCCTTTGCAATCTCTACAAGCTGTTGTTTTCCGGTTCCTATGTCCTTTATCAAAGATTGTGTGCTTTCATTTAATCCCACCGCCTTCATGGCAACAGCTGCCTGATGAAATGTTTCATTCCAGTCTATAACACCGAATTTGTTTTTTCTTTCATTACCAAGAAACATATTTTCAGCTATTGTAAGTTCCGGAATCAGTGCAAGCTCTTGATGTATTATTACAATACCAAGGTTCTCACTGTCATGTATCTTTTGAAATTTACACTCTTTATTATTATAAAAAATCTGACCGGAATATTCATTATATGGTATGGTACCGGAAAGAATATTCATAAGTGTCGATTTTCCGGCTCCGTTCTCTCCTACCAAAGCATGTATACCGGCTCTTTTGATTTGTAGATTGACATTATCTAAAGCCTTCACTCCGGGATATTCCTTTGTAATATTTTTCATTTCCAAAATATAGTCTTTCAATATATCCGCCTTTCTGCTAAATATGCCAATGTTATGATATTGGAGGCAAATGCTTTTGCCTCCAATAGTGTACTGCCAATAAAATCCGGATTATCAATATTTACTGTACCGGATGCGGATATCCGTCACTTCCCATTGTATAATATCCTGTATCAACCAATTCCTTTTGAATATTGTCTTTGGTAACTGTTACCGGAACTAATAAATATGACGGTATCACAGCAGATCCGTTATTATATGATGATGTATCATATGTACAATCAAAGCTCCATCCTGATTTTTTTATCAATGATTCGTCCGGCTTTTCTCCTTTTAATATAGACTCTCCTAAGTTAAGTGTAGCAACCGCTTCATTTGCAACAGCCTTGTATACGGTCATTGTCTGCTTGCCATCTATAATATTTGCCAAATTTGCCTCATCACCGTCCTGACCTGTAATGATTATTTCATTGCTTCCGGCATAATCTGATTGAATAGCTTGAGTAACTCCAAGAGCTGTTGAATCATTTGAACATATCGCAGCATCAAGCTGTGTTCCGTTTGAATAATAAGAGCCTAAAATATTTTGGAATCTTGATAAAGCTTTTGAAGTATCCCACTGTGCCGTTCCGACCTGCTCAAATGTTGTCTGACCTGAAGGAACCACTACTGTTCCCTTGTCTATATAAGGTTTTATAACATCCATTGCTCCGTTAAAGAAGAAGGTTGCATTATTATCAGCCGGATCTCCGCCTGTAAATTCAATATTGAACTTTTTATCTCCCGCATTTGCAAGACCAAGCTTATCTGCTACAAACTCTCCTTGAAGTTTTCCAACTGTATAATTATCAAATGATACATAGTATGATATAGCATCTGTGTTCATAATAAGTCTGTCATAAGCAATAACAGGAATATTCTGATTCTTTGCCTCAGATAATACCTGTGCTAATGACTCTCCGTCAATTGCCGCAACTACAAGCAAATCCACCTTATCTGCAATAAGTCCTTCTATGTCCTTTACCTGTTGGTCAATCTTATTATCGGAGTATGTCAAAGATACATTATATCCCGCCTTTTCAAACTCTTTTTCCAGGTATGAACCGTCTCTGTTCCATCTTTCAAGTGATTTTGTAGGCATTGATATGCCTATCTTTCCGCTCTTTGCATCAGTATTTTGTGAACCGCTCTCCGACTTGGAACTCTCAGACTGTGACTGTTCAGCCTTTGACGGCTCAGGTCCGTTTCCGTCTGTACATGCCGCCAATGACATAGCCATCATACCGGCAACCACAAATGCAAATAATTTCTTCAATTTCATAACTTCCTCCTTTATAAAAATGAGAACACTCAATTTTTCTATTACTATCTAAATAATATATTATTCACTACGCTCTCAAGATATTCCTGTCTTCCTGATTCCGGCATTTCAGGCTTTTTAAGCTTTGCGGCATACTCGGCACACTCTATCAGTGTCACTTCTTTGTTTCTTATCTTCTCACCTATTCCTGAATTATAGCTTGCATATCTTTCTTTAACAAAATCATCTATTCTTCTGTCTTCTATAATTTCCGCCGCCTTAATAAGTCCAAGTGCAAATGTGTCCATACCTGCTATAAAGCCATAGAACATATCATCGGCTGTATTACTTGGTCTGCGATTCTTTGAATCAAAGTTCAGACCTCCACGGAGTCCGCCTGCCTTTAATATTTCATACATAGCCAATGTAGTATCATAGACATTTGTAGGGAATTGATCAGTATCCCATCCAAGTAATGTATCTCCTTGATTGGCATCTACCGACCCCATCATACCGTTGACTGCACATACTCTTAACTCATGCTGAAAAGTATGACCTGCAAGTGTAGCGTGATTTGCCTCTATATTTAATTTAAAATCTTTATCAAGCCCATATTTTCTTAAAAAGCCTATAGCAGTTGCGGCATCAAAATCATACTGATGCTTCATAGGCTCCTTCGGCTTAGGCTCAATATAAAAATCTCCCATAAAGCCTATACTGCGTCCATAATCTCTGCACATTGTAAAGAGTGTTGCTATATTTTCCTCTTCAAGCTTCATATCTGTATTTAGAAGTGTCTCATAACCTTCTCTACCTCCCCAAAATACAAATCCCTTTGCTCCAAGTTTTACAGCATTTTCAAGACCCTTCTTTGCCTGTGCCGCTGCAAAGCAAAATACATCCGCACTGTTTGAGCTTCCGGCACCGTTCATAAATCTCGGATTACTGAACATATTGCAGGTTGTCCAAAGACATTTAATATCGGTATCCTTTGTCTTTTCTAAGATATAGTCTGTAATCTCATCTAATCTTGCATTTGTAACATTTATATCTTCCTGATCCTCAGGTACAATATCTGTATCATGGAAACAATAATACTTTATACCAAGCTTTTTCATAAATTCAATTCCTGCATCCACTTTAGCTCTTGCATGCTCCATAGTACCAACGTTTTCACCAAAACTTTTATCGACAGTACCCTGTCCGAACATATCCACACCACAG